>JBBRUG010000033.1:0-27433 GCA_038247995.1 Chloroflexales bacterium
GGCCTTACACCGGTCGGCAGTCGGCAGTCGGCAGTCGGCAGTCGGCAGTCGGCAGTCGGCAGTCGGCAGTCGGCAGTCGGCAGTCGGCAGTCGGCAGTCGGCAGTCGGCAGTCGGCAGTCGGCAGTCGTCGGTCATCAGTCGTCGGTCGTCGGTCGTCAGTCGGCAGTCGTCGGTCGTCGGTCGTCAGTCGTCGGTCGTCGGTCGTCGGTCGTCAGTCGTCAGTCGTCAGTCGTCAGTCGTCAGTCGTCGGTCATCAGTCGGCAGTCGGCAGTCGTCGGTCGCCTGCGTCCTGCGTCCTGCCGCCCATTTCAAGCATCGAGCCGCACAATGCTTCCCGTACGCGACGATTCGAGCAGCGCCAGTGCCACGGCAACCCCGGCGCGGCCATCGGTGCCGCTAACCGGGGGTGGCGTACCGGCCAGCACGGCGTTGGTGAAGGCGGCGAGTTGGGCGATATAGGCGCCCATGCGCGGTTGCTGGAAGGCCGTTGCCGCATACTCAGTATTTACCGGCGGTTGCTCGGCGGCGACGCGCCATGTGCCATCGGTCGCCACCCGCAGCGCGTCGTAGGCATCCATGTCGAGCATGCCGGTTTCGCCCAGCAGGTAGGCGCGGAAAGTTAAGCCCGGAAAGCTCGGTGGCGGGCAGGCGCTCGTAGCCCAGAGTGAACCGATTGTGCCATTGCTGAAGGTAAGCATGCCCATCGTGGTGTTTTCCGGCTCGTACCCGGCGGGCGCGCGGATGGTGCGGGCGTGCCCAACAACGCTGGTTACCTCGGCGCCGAGCGCCCAGCGACAGAAGTCGATCCCATGCACGCCGCCGGCCAGAATATGCCCAACCGTGGCCGGGTTGCTCCACCACGACCAGTCGCCGCCAAAGGCGGGATCGTTGAAGAGTTGGAAGACCTGAAAGAGTTGGATGGTATGCACCTGGCCGATCACATTCTCGCGCAGCAGATCGTGGGCGGCGCGCGGCACGGTGCGGTAGCGCTGCTGGTAACCTACCGAAAGCGCCAGACCTTTTGCGGCACAGGCGGCGATGATCGCATCACAGTCGGCGACGCTGGTTGCCATGGGCTTTTCGATGAAGAGATGCTTGCCGTGCGTGGTGGCAGCGAGCGCCTGCTCGGTGTGGACAAACTGCGGCGTGGCCACAATCACGGCATCAACATCGGCACGGGCGACAAGTTCGTCGGCTGAAGTACAGAGCGTAGCGCCATATTCACTGGCGAGTTGGGCCGCCCGTTTACCGCACGCCACAGCACTCAGGCGCGCGTTTGGCAAGTTGCGAATCGCTTCGGCATGTGTGCGGCCCATAAAGCCGGAGCCGAGGATTCCGTAGCGCAGTACGTCGCTCACAATGCCTCCTTTTCAGCTTGGCGATACCTGTAACACTGAGCAAGATGCCTGAGCCGTTGCGGGCACTGAGCCTTGTGGCTCGCTGCGCTCGCGCCGCTCGTATGCTGGATCAAAAAATCTGCCCAGCGCTATGACCGATTTTACGACTGCTGCTCAGGGCATTGGATCATCTGGTTCAGTGGATATACCAGCATACCACCTGGCCTGCAACTGCGTCAACTGAACAATGTTTCTTCTGGCGAAACAACACCTGCTTGCGACGAACCAGTCTGTTATGTTACATTCAACAGTATCCCTAGTGCATCGACAACCTGATTTTTACGCTTGCGGTGATTTGCCTCAGGCGGATTATCTTCATTTCGATTGAGCCTGCGTACGTGGCGCGAGCGCAGCGCGCCACCCGGTTCAGCGACCTCAGTGACTCAATCATGTTGCTCAGTGTGCTAGCTAAGGAGGTTGACGATGTCCGATGATCAGACGCCTGGACGGCTTTCGCGACGACGGTTTCTTCGGCTCGCAGGGATGGGTTCGCTTGGGGCCATCGCGTTGGCTGCATGTGGTCAGGCGCCGCCCGCTGCTGCGCCCACGGCGGCTCCGGCTGCCGGTGATGCTACAGCGCCGGCTGTAGTGAGTCAGCCTTTTGCCGGCCAAGCGCTAACGCTCTTCTCGGCCCAACATCACGCCTCGTACGTGAAGGATGTGTATGTGCCGCTCTTCACCGAGCGTACGGGCGCAACCGTCAACTGGATCGAAGTGGGCGGTGGCGATGTGGAGGCCAAGTATGCGGTGTTTGTGGCCTCGCAAGACGCTTCGGCGGATGTGCTGATCGCCTGGGAGGCCATGAATGCCAAATATGGCCCGACCCTGTTTGAGGACATTACAACAACCGCCAACCCGGCGTTGGTGTCCGGCCTGACGCCGGCCTCGAAGCGCGCGTTCACCTTCCTCGATAAGCAAGTGGGCATGCCGCTCGATACCAACATGGCGATCTTCATGTGGAACCACGAGCTGTATGAGGCTGCCGGCTTGAACCCGGACGTGCCGCCCCAGAACTGGGCGGAGTTTGTGGAGCATAGCAAAAAGCTCACCGGCGACGGCAAGTATGCAACGCTCTTTACGCTCGGCGACGCCAACTCGGGCTTCGTGACCTTCATTTCGATCTACAACTCCACCGGCGGCACGTTGCTCAGCCCCGATCTGCGCACGCTGACGATTGACGATCAATACGGCCTGATGGCCATGGAAGCCATTTACGACATCTTTGCCGTCTCCAAGATCGCCGATCCGGCGGGGGTGACGGTGGCGAGTTCGATCGAGCAGGGCAAGATTTTCCGCGCCGGGAACATGGGTCACTACTACGCCTTCCCTAATCACTTTATGCTGGCCGAAACACCCGCCGAGTCGCAGATCGTCGGCAAGGCGCGCACGGGCCTTATTCCCGGTTTGGCACTGCGTAGCGCGTCGGTGAACGGCCTGGAGGGCTACGCGATCAACCGCTTCTCAAGCAATAAAGAGCTGGGGATGGCCTTCCTCGACCATATCGTCAGCCCCGAAGTGCAGAAGCTTGTGGCAACGGGTTGGGGCCGCCCACCTTCAGTGCAGGCGATCTTCGACGATCCGGAAGTTGTGTCCAGTGCGCCCCAGTTTGCCGCAGTGAAGGAGCAAACCGGCTTCCCGTCGCCACGGTATGGTTCACCGTTCTATACCGATCTGGCGGCGGTTGTTGTCGAGCAGATGCTGGCGATGATCGATGGGCGCCAGTCGCCCGCCGAAACGGTGACGCTGATCCAGACCGACGGTCAGAAGATCATCGACGATTACTGGGCCCTGGTTGGGTAATCCTGGCCCGAAGGCGCCCGCACGTGCTTCAGCCATGGGGCCGAGCGGGCGCCGGTTTACGCTGTGCCGCTGGGCCCACCTGGGCCGGCCACAGAGGCGGACGAATGCTATGCAACAAACGGTTAGCGAGCCGGCGGCGGCGCGCCCAAGCCTGCGTCAGCGCCTGCATCGCATGGGCGAAGCTCGGTTTGGCCTGCTCCTGCTGATCCCGGCGGCCTTCCTGCTGCTGCTCTTCCTGATTGGCCCGCTGCTCTACGCCCTGCTGATGAGCCTCCAGCAGATCGAACTGACAATCTCGCCCAACTGGCGCTGGGTTGGG
This sequence comes from Chloroflexales bacterium, assembly GCA_038247995.1. GTDB lineage: Bacteria > Chloroflexota > Chloroflexia > Chloroflexales > Chloroflexaceae > JBBRUG01. Next base: position 3,518 of record JBBRUG010000033.1, read on the forward strand.
CTCGATAACTATCTGGCGCTGCTGGGCGAACGGGCCGTGCGCGAGTCGCTGGGGCGCACGCTGGTCTTCGCCGGGCTTACGATTGGGATCAGTGTTTTTATGGCGCTGGGGCTTGCGCTATTGCTGAACGAACCCTTCCGCGGCCGGAGCATGTCGCGGGTGCTGGTGCTGCTGCCCTGGGCGGTGGCGCCGGTGGTGGCCGGGGTGCTCTGGCGCTACCTGTTTCACAGCAATTATGGCCTGATTAATGCGCTGCTGCTCCAGTTTGGCATCATCTCGGCCTATCGGGTCTGGCTTGACAGCGCGCCCGTGGCGATTCTGATCGCGGCCCTGGCTACCTCGTGGAAGACGCTGCCCTTCCTCGCGCTGATCCTGCTCGCCCGTTTGCAAAGCATTCCCGAGGCGTTGTATCGCGCGGCGCGCATGGACGGCGCACGCACCTGGGGGCGCTTTCGTTATGTGACGCTGCCGCATTTGCGCGGCATGCTGATTTTCGCCGTGGTGATGCAGACGATCGTCGCCCTGCAAAGTTTCGATCTGATCTTCACGCTCACCCGCGGCGGCCCTGGCCAAGGAACGGTATTGTTGAGCTATCTCGTGTTTATTAATGCCTTCGAACGGCTGAGCCTGGGCCGGGCGGCGGCAATGGCCGTGCTGCTGGCCTTGTTGATCGTGGTGCTGGGCAGCCTGGCGCCGTTGCTGGCTTCCGAGCGCCGGCGTAAGGAGGCCGTAGATGGCTAGGATGCAACGGCTGCGGCCGGCCGCCGTGTACGCGCTGGTGGCGCTCTTTCTGCTCTGGACGGTGGCCCCGATCGCCTGGATCGCCACGATGAGCGTGCAGCCTGAGATCAACTATGTCTCCGTGCCGCCGCAATTACGCCTGGAGCAGACGAGTCTGCGCTGGTACATTGCCACGCTCGCCGATCCCGATTTTGTGGCTGCAATGCAGACCAGCGCCGTCGTGTCGTTTGTGACGATGCTGCTCTGCCTGGTGATCGGCGCGCTGGCGGCCTACCCGCTGGCCCGGCTCAATGTGCCGCACCGCAACCTCTACCTGACGGTCAGTGTTGTCTCGCGCATGCTGCCGGCGATGATTCTGATCATTCCGATGTTCCTGCTCTTACGCTGGCTGCGCCTGCTCGACAGCTACCTCGGCCTGATTATGGTCTATACCGCCTTTTTGCTGCCCTATGTGATCTGGATGCTGAAGAACTTCTTCGAGCAGGTGCCATATGCGCTGGAGGCGGCGGCGCGCATGGATGGCTGCTCGCGTCTTGGCGCGCTGGTACGGGTGATCATTCCCGTTACTGCGCCGGGGATTGTCGCCACGGCGGTGTTTGCGTTTATCGGCGCATGGAATGAGTTCCTGTTCGGGCTGATCCTCTCGACCAGCAAGGCCGTACCGGTCACCGTCAAACTCTCGTCACTGGTCAGCACCACGTTCCACTCCGACACCTCACTGGTTGCTGCGGCGGGGATGTTATCGCTGTTGCCGCCGGTGCTGCTCGTTTTTGTATTGAACCGTTTCATTGTGCAGGGCCTGGTCGAAGGCATGAAATACTGAGGTACGCCATGAGTCGAGTCGAGTTGCGCGGGCTGTCGAAGTCGTTCGGGCCGGTGCATGCCGTGCGCAATGTCTCGCTTGATATTCCCGACCATGCGTTTGTGACGCTGCTTGGGCCTTCGGGCTGCGGCAAAACGACAACGCTGAACATGACGGCCGGGTTGGAGCCGGTGACCGGCGGCGACATTGTGCTCGACGGCACGCCGATCACCGGTTGGGCGCCGCACGAGCGGGGCATGGCGATGGTGTTTCAAAACTATGCGCTTTACCCGCACATGAATGTCTTCGATAATATCGGCTTCGCGTTAAAACTTCAGCGGCGCCCGCGCCCTGAAATTGACCAGCGTGTGCGGGCAACTGCCGATGCGCTGGAACTCGGCGCACTGCTGGGGCGGCGGATCTCGCAACTCTCCGGCGGCCAGCAGCAGCGTGTGGCGCTGGCCCGCGCAATGGTGAAAGAACCGCGCGTGTTCCTCTTCGACGAGCCGCTCTCCAACCTCGACGCTGCCCTCCGCACACGCATGCGGATCGAGATCAAACGGCTGCATCAGCAACTGCGCACCACTTCGATCTTTGTTACCCACGATCAAGAAGAGGCCATGATCCTCTCGGATTTTATCGCGGTGATGCGCGATGGCCTGGTGGTGCAGTATGGCCCCGCCGATGAGATCTACCGGCGCCCGAACCATCATTATGTGGCCACATTTATCGGCAAGCCGCGCATGGGGATCGTGCGCGGGCGGCTGCGCATCGCGGGCGCGGCAGCCGAGTTCCTGGCTGAGGGCTTGGAGTTGCGCTGGTCGGGCATTCCACTACCGACGCTCGCGGACGGCGAGTACGAGGTGCTGTTGGGCGTACGGGCCGAAGATGTGCGCCTTAGCTCAAACACCGACAGCGCCGATGATGGCTTCGACGGCAGCGTGGAACTGCTGGAGCCGCTGGGGTCGGACACGTTTGTCGAGGTGCGGCGCGGCGCGCACAGCCTGACGGCGCGGGTCGAGCCGGAGAAAGCGCCACGGGTGGGCGAAACCGTGCGGCTGCGGCTGCCTTGGTCACGCCTGCACCTCTTTGACGCAACGACCGAACAGCGGATCAATTGACGCAGGGCGCGGGAGGCGTCAGTCCCATAGGGATCACGTTAAGCGACAGCATGGCTGTACAAACATGCACGGATGGCGTCCCAACGACCGAAACGCCGCATCCCCCCAGCCCCCTGCTCCCGCAAGGGGAGCCGGGGGAGCAGCCACAGATTCGTCGTCCTGATGCTGTCGGAAGCCCCGCTCCCGCGCAGGGAGCGGGGTTGGGGGTGAGGGTTGACGCGGCGGAAGTCCTTAACGTGATCCGTATGGGGTTGGGGGATGATGCGTTTCGATCGGTGCGACACGATTGCCGCCTGCCGCTTGCCGCTTGAAACCTTACTTTACACCGGAGGATTTTTCGTATGGATACAGTACGGATTGGCCTGGTTGGATCGGGCTACATGGGCCGTACCTATGCCGAGGCGCTGGCCCACCATACCCAGGGTGCGCGCGCCGTAGCGGTGGCCGGCGGACGACGCGCCCCGGAGCTTGCCGCCGCGTATGATCTTGTGGCCGAGCCGTCGGTTGCGGCGCTGGTCGCCCGATCCGACATCGATGCGGTGATCCTGGCCACGCCCGAGCAGACCCGACTGGCTCAGGTGCAGGCGGCGGCGGCGGCGGGCAAACATGTGCTCAGCGAAAAACCCTTTGCGCCCAGCGTCGCCCAGGCCGACGCGATGATCGCCGCCTGCCGTAATGCAGGCGTGTCGCTGATGGTCTGCCAGACGTTACGCTATCGCGGCACAATGGCGCGGGCGAAGCAACTGGTCGACGCGGGGGCAATCGGGCGGGTCTTACAGATCCGCAGCTACGCAATGCACTCACGCGAGGACTTTCAGGCCACCGTCGGCACAAAGCCCTGGATCGGCGCTGCCGATGGCGGCGGCCATTTTTATGATCAGGCCGTGCATAACTTCGACTATATGCGCTGGCTCACCGGCAGCGAGGCCACCGAGGTATTCGCCTATATCGACACCCAGAGCGACCTGCCGTTCCCGGCGATGAGCGCGATGGCGCAGGTGCGTTACGCCAGTGGCGCAATGGCCCAACTGAATATCTGCTTTGAACTGCCGGATGCGACGTTTCCCGAACACGGCACCCGCTTTATGGTTGTGGGCGACCAGGGCTTGCTGGAGATGGATCAGTACTCGAATGTGCGCCTGGGCAAGCAGCACAAGTGGGAAGTTGTTTGGGAGCAGCCGGCCTTCGATTTCCTCAACGATCCCAACTCGCCGGTGCGCATGGCCGCCCATGCCGCAATGGTGCAGGAGTTTATCGACAGCCTGCGCGCAGGCCGCCCGCCGGCGGTGCGCGGCGAAGATGGCCGTGCCGCCGTCGAGTTGTGCGAGGCCTGCGTACGCTCGGCGCGAACAGGCTTGCCGGTGCGCTTGCCGCTTGACGTGGTACCAATTGAACAACCGCTGGCCGGATTGCCAAAAGCCGAGGGCTGAGGGCTGAGGGCTAACACCATGGAAGATCGTCCACTTGGGCGCAGCGGCCTGCACGTAAGTGCAATCGGCATTGGCGCAGCCACGTTCGGCCGCGAGATCGACGAAGCAATGGCGTTCAGCGTGCTCGACCGAGCGCTGGAATGCGGGATCACGCTGGTTGACACAGCCGAAGCGTATGGTGTCGAATCCGGGCGCTCCGAGGCGATTGTCGGGCGCTGGATCGCCGCACGCGGCGTGCGCAAGCGGATCACGCTCGCCACCAAGGTGAATGGCACGCTGACTGCGGCACGCGTACGCGCCTCATGCGCGGCGAGTTTGCAGCGGCTCGGCGTGGAGGTGATCGATCTGTTTCAGGTGCATCGCTGGGACGACGACGTACCGTTGGAGGAGACGCTCGGCGGGCTGAATGAGGTAGTGCAAGCCGGGATGGTGCGCGCAATCGGTTGCAGCAACTATACAGCCTGGCAGATTACCAAAGCGCTCGCACACCAAGCGGCGCACGGTTTAGCCCGCTTCGAGGCGGTGCAGCCGGTCTATAACCTGGCTGATCGGCAGATCGAGCAGGAGTTGCTGCCGCTCTGCGCCGATCAGGAGCTGGGCGTGATTACCTACAGCCCACGGGCGGCGGGCTTCCTAACCGGGAAGTACCGCGCTGGCGGGGCGGTGCCGCAGGGGACGCGCTTCGACATTGTGCCGGAGCACCAGGCGATCTATTTCACACCGGCGCGTTACCGAGTGATGGATGACGAGCGTTCGTTTCCAGCCAGTGCCGGCCTGCCGATGGCCCAGCGTGCCCTGGCCTGGGTGCTGAGTCGGCCCGGGATCAGCAGTGTCCTGGTTGGTGCGCGCACACCCGAGCAGGTTGATGAAGGAATCACCGCCGCCGCCGGCCTCCCCGCCGATCTGCGCGCCGCACTAGATGGTTTAGGTGCGTAAAGCGGGTGATGCCGGGTGAGCGGATGAGGTTCAGTGCCTCAGTGCCTCAGTGATCATGCCCCAGCCGCTGCGAGATCACTGCTGCGGTCTGGATCACCGCTGCTGCTGCTTCGGTGAAGGTGCGCTCACTCATGCGCGCCTCGGGCGCCGAGAGGCTTACGGCCGCGATCACCTCGCCGTCCTGGTTGAAGATCGGCGCACCAATGCAACGCGCGCCCTCTTCATTTTCGCCGTCGTCGAGGCCGTAGCCCCGTTCACGGGTGCGCCGCAACTCGTCGCGCAGTCCGCCAATGGATCCATAACTCGCCGCTGTGCGTGGGGTGAGCCGGACCGGCAGATGTTCGACCCAACGCTCTTCCGGGAGAAAAGCCAGCATTGCTTTGCCCAACGCCGTGGTATATACCGGGTCGCGCCCGCCGAGTTGGGCTTGCATCCGCAACGAACGCCGGCTCTCAACCATATCGAGGTAGACAATCTCGCGCCCGTCGAGCACACCCAGGTTCACCGTTTCGTTGAAGCGATTACGCAGTTCGCGCATGGCTGGGAGGGCCAGTTCGCGCAGTTGCAACGGCTCACGCGCCATCTGCCCCAGCGCCCAAATCCGTAACCCGATCCGGTACAGATCCGTGTTTGGGTCGTGAGTCACAAAGCCGCACGCGCTGAGCGTCTGCAAGTAGCGAAAGGTCGTCGTTTTGGGCAACCCAACGCGGTGACAGATCTCCGAGAGCGCCATCTCGCGCCGCTCTTCGCCCAGGCAGAGCAACACTTGCAGCGCTTTGTATACCGGCTTAACAATGTAATCGTTCGGCATAGAACCTCGTTTCGCCAGAAGAAACAGCTGTGTCTTGACTTGAAACGCCGGCGCCTGTATTGTATGGGCGTTACCCCGAATGTCAAGTGAGTGAATGGTTATGATCGAGCTTACCTGCGCCATGTGCGGCTGGCGTGCGCCCGACGCCGACCACAGCGCATGCCCCATGTGCGGCAACCCGATTACATTGTACTATCCCGATCCGCTCGTTGTTGATCCGGCCCGGATGGGCGTCTGGCGTTATGCGTCGCGCTTGCCTGTGCATGATCCCAGCCATGCCGTGAGCCTGGGCGAGGGCCAGACGCCATTGTTGTCCGCCAATCGGCTGGGGCGTGCGCTGGATCTGCCGGGGCTGCACTTCAAGCTTGAAGGCGCCAACCCCACCGGCTCGTACAAGGATCGCATCGCGGCGGTCGGCATCGCCCGCCTGCGCGAGCTCGGCAAAACTGCCTGGGCGGCAACCTCGTCGGGCAATGCGGGCGCAGCGCTTGCCGCTTACGGCGCCCGCGCCGGGGTGCCGGGCCACCTCTTCACCCTGGAGCGCGCCGCGCCAGCCAAGATCGCCCAGATCCTCGCCTACGGCCCCACGGTACGGGCTGTGCGTCGGCTCGGTTACGACCCGCTCGTCGAGCAGGCGACTTGGCGCAATATCCGGGCGCTTTGTGCAGCCAACAACTGGATGATGCTCGTTACGGCGCGCTCGTTTAGCCCACACGCAATGGAAGGCGCAAAAACGATCAGCTACGAAGTGTGTGAACAACTTGGCGGGCGCGCTCCCGATGTGGTCTATGTGCCGGTTGGCGGCGGTGGCTTGCTCAGTGCAACGTGGCAGGGATTTTGCGAGTGGCACGCCGCCGGGTTGATCGATCGGCTGCCGCGCGTAGTCGCCGTGCAGGCCTGTGGCTGTGATCCGATCACCCAGGCCTGGGCCGCCGGTCGGCCGGTGACGCCAATCGATGGATGTACAAGCGCAATCTCTGGGATCCAGCTTACCGCTCCGCCCGACGGCGATCTGGCCCTGTGCGCCCTGCACGAGTCGGGCGGCTGGGCGATCAGCATTCCTGATGCCGTTACCTATCAGGCTCAGGCCGATCTCGCCGCGCAGGAGGGCGTCTTTGTGGAGCCGGCGGCGGCGATCACGCTGGCCGCCGTGCGCGCCGACCGGGCTGTCGGGCGCTTACGCGGCGACGAAACCGTGGCCTGCTGGCTCACCGGCACCGGCTTCAAAGATGCAGCGGCGGTACAGCGTATGGCTGCCGAGCGCACAGTTGACCTGATTGAGGTGGAGCAGATTCTTCAGCTAACCAGCTTCTAGCGCAAGAGCCGCTTGAGCGGCCGGTCGCCGGATCGGAAACAGCGGGCGCTTCAGCGCCCCGGCTAAGCTACAAGGACCCCCTCTATGAGCGGTAAACTCAGCGGCAAAGTGGTCGTGATCACCGGTGGCGGTACCGGCATTGGGCTAGGTATTGCCCAGTGTTGCGCCGCCGAGGGTGCATTGCTGGTGCTGGCCCAACGGCGGGCGGCGCTAGCTGAAGCGGCGGCGGCGGAGCTGCGAGCTACCGGCGTGCAGGCAATCGGCCTGGGCTGCGATGTACGTGACCGGGCTGCGGTACACGCGCTGCTTACTACGGCCCGCGCCAGTTTTGGCCCTGTCGATGTGCTGGTAAACAATGCCGCGCTCACCGGCGCCTCCGCCGCGCCGCGGCCCTTCCTCGAAGAAAGCGACGCGCATTGGCGCGAACTCATCGACGTCAACCTGAATGGTGCGTTCATTTGCACTCAGGAAGCCGCCCGCCAGATGGTGGCCCACGCCAAAGGCGGCAGCATCATCAATATCTCCTCGGTGGCCCAGTACGCCGCCCAGGAGCATGCCGCACCCTACTGCGCCGCCAAGGCCGCCCTTGATGGACTAACCAAAGCCGCCGCGATCGAACTGGCGCCGCACAACATCCGGGTGAATGCCGTGGCCCCCGGCGACATCGACACCGCCGCCAGTCATACGGTTGTTGCTGCGGCCGCCGCCCGCGGCGCAAGCGGGCGGTTTTTTCGTGTCACACCGCTGGGCCGGCGCGGCACGCCCGCCGAAGTCGGCGCGGTGGTCGCCTTTCTTGCCGGCGATGAAGCAAGTTTCGTTACCGGCGCAACCTGGCTGGTGGATGGCGGATTCTTGAGTTATTAAGGCGCTTATGGATCACGAACATGCCGTCTGGATCAATGGTGAACTATTGCCGCCCGATCGCGCTGTCATATCGGTGTTCGACGCTGCCGTCATGCTCGGTGATACCGTTACGGAGTCGACACGCACCTTTGCCCACAAACCCTTCAAGCTGGATCCTCATCTCAACCGGCTCTATAAGTCGCTGAAGGTTACCCGGATCGACCCCGGCTTGACGCCGTCGGAATTACTGCAAGTGACCCTCGATGTCCTGGCGGCCAACCGGCGTCTGATGCGCCCGGAGGAGGATTGCTGGATCGTCCACAATATCTCGCGCGGTCGCTCGGTGGCCGGCGCCGACCCGACCCGGCAGCGCGGTCAGGCGACAGTGATCGTCTTCACCCAGCCGCTCAGGCTCACCGATTGGGCCCGTTTCTACCTGGAAGGCTGCCACGCCGTTACGGCAATGAGCCGCGCTGTGCCCGCCCAGGCGCTCGACGCAAAGATCAAGAATCGCAGCCGCATGGCCTATACCCTGGCCGAGATCGAGGTCAAACTCGTCGATCCGGCCGCTCAGGGCCTGCTGCTCGACACCGACGGCAATATCGCTGAAAACAAGGGCGGCAACTTCTTTATCGTCGCCGACGGTGTACTGAAAACGCCGTCGACGCGCAACGCCCTTGCCGGGATCAGCCGCGCAACAGTGCTTGAACTGGCGCGGAGCCTCGGCCTGCCTGCCGAAGTGAGCGATCTGCAACCCTACGATGTCTACACTGCCGACGAGGCCTTTTTTACCAGCACGCCCTACTGCATCATGCCCGCGACGCGCTTTAACGGCCTGCCTGTGGGTGATGGGGCCGTCGGCCCGGTGACACGCCGCTTGCTTCAGGCGTGGAGCGATCTGGTCGGTGTCGATATTGTGACCCAGGGACTTGCTCAGTTGGAACAGGCGCCGGCGCTATGAACGCGCCGCCGATAAAGGAGTGATGATGATTGACCCAATCTTGCTGCGTGGCATTATTCCGCCGATCTGCACGCCCCTCACGCCCGCCGGCGATCTCGATCGGGCCTCAGTGCAACGCCTGGTGGAGTTCCAGCTCGCCGCTGGCGTGCACGGGCTGTTTGTGCTCGGCTCCACCGGCGAACTGGCTGCGCTCACCGCCGACCAGCGCCGTGAAATGCTCGAAACGGCAGTTGCCGCGACAGCCGGGCGCGTGCCGATCCTGGCCGGTATCTTCGATACCTCGACACGCCGCTGTATTGCCAACGCCCAGATCGCCCAGGCTGCCGGCGCCGATGCACTCGTGCTTGCGCCGACCTACTACTTCCGCGCCGGTCAGCGGGAACTGCTCGATCTATTCCGCGCTGTACGCGCCGCCGTCGATCTGCCGATTATGGCCTACGATGTGCCGAGCACCGTGAACGTCAAGCTCGATGCGGCAACAGTGTGTACGCTAGCCGAAGAGGGCGTGATCTGCGGTATCAAGGACAGCAGCGGCGTCTTCGAGGGCTTCCGCGAGGTGCTGATGCGCACCCGCCATCTGCCCTTCCGCGCCTTCACCGGCTCCGAACTTGTCGTCGATGCCTGCCTGCACATGGGCGCCCACGGCAGCGTACCCGGCTTAGCCAACGTCTTCCCCGCCGCCTACGTGCGCCTGTACGACCTGGCCTGCGCCGGCGATTGGGCGGGCGCCGCCGCCGTGCAAGAGCGCCTACTCGCCTGCTTCCGCGAACTGATTACCCAGGGCGACCCGGCCTACAGCGCCAGCGCCTCGGCCCTCGGCGGCTTCAAAACCGGTCTCAAGCTACAGGGCGTGATTACGCATACCGCGCTTGCCGCGCCGCTGCACAGCTTCACGCCCGCCGAAGAGGAGCGCGTGGCCAACGTGATCCAGCGCCACGGGTTGATCTAGGAGCGCCCCATGTGGAGTCTAGCTGAACGTCTACCCATCGAGGCCTTTCGGCTTGATCGCTGCCCGCCTGGCGTCAAGCGCCGCATACATCTCCTCGTAACCACCATGCCCGACGGTCAGCCGTTGGCCATTCCGGTGCTGATTGCCTGCGGTCGGCGCCCCGGTCCGATCTTGCTCGCCAGTGGCGCTGTGCATGGCGACGAGTACGAAGGCGTACTCGCCATTCAAGACCTGTTCGACGAACTCGACGTGGAAGCGATGGCGGGCACGTTCATCGGCGTGCCGGTGCTGAACAGCCTGGCCTTTGCGGCGGCGACCCGCGAGAGCGCCTGGGATCAGCAGAACCTGGCCCGTACATTCCCCGGCAGCCCCACTGGAAGCCCCACCCAGCGCCTGGCCCATGCCTTCCAGCGCTACCTGCTGCCCCGTGCCGATCTCTACGCTGACCTGCATGCCGGCGGCAATGCCTACGCGATTAAAGAGTTGGCGGGCTATATGCTGCGCACCGACGCGATCGGCGAACGCCAGCGCGCCGCTGCAATCGCCTTCGGCCTCGATCTGGTCTGGGGCACCGCGCCGTTGCCGGGGCGCACGCTTTCCGCTGCTGCCGAACTGAACGTCCCGGCGATCTACGTCGAGTTGCGCGGCGAGGGTCGCGCCCGCGCCGCTGATGTGGCCCAGACCCGCCAGGGCCTGCGCAACCTGCTCGCGTTGCTGGGCATCTTGCCAGGAAGGTATCCAACCGAGGCGCCGCTGCTGATCGAAGACGCCGCCGCTGGGTCGGGTCATCTCCAACTCGACCATCCCAGCCCGGCGGCGGGGATCTTCGTGCCGGCAGTTCAACTCTGGCAGGCCGTCGAGCAGAATCAACCACTCGGCAGCGTGCGCCACCCCGATGGCACGAACCTGGCCGTAATCAATGCCGGCCGAGGCGGACGCGTGCTATTCATTCGCACTCTGCCGCGCGTCTTCGCCGGCGATACCGTTGCTTTTGTGCTGGAAGTTCCACGTTGAAGCTGCGTGATCGACCTACCCCCTTTACGTCCCCCGTGCGCGGGAGCGGGGGAAGCCGCGCCCAGTGGCGGGGGTGATGCTCAGAGGCCAGCGTGATGCGCAGCCGGCGTTTCGGCTCAGCGTGACGCGTAACCATAAGAAAGGACCTTCCCGATGCCAACATGGACCGAGTCGCAACGCATGCTTGAGCGCGCACGTCAGTCGATACCCGGCGGCGTGACGAGTAATGTTCGCGCCGGCGAGCGCCCATTCCCGCTCTTTTTCGCCCATGCCGCTGGCGCAACGATTACCGATGTTGATGGCAATGCCTATATCGACTATGTGCTCGGTCAGGGGCCGATGATCCTCGGCCATTCGCACCCGGCCGTGCTCGACGCCGTCGATCAGGCGATGCGCCGCGGCCAACTGTTCGCCGGCCAGCACGAGTTGGAGATCGAGGTCGCTGAAACCCTGGTACGCCTGGTACCCTGCGCCGAATTGTGCCGCTTCGGCGTGAGCGGTTCGGAACTGGTGCAGGCGGCCATGCGCCTGGCTCGCGCCGTTACCGGACGCACGCTGATTTTGCGCTTTGAGGGCCACTACCACGGCTGGTTCGACAATGTGCTGCTCAATGTTGCTACGCCACCCGCGCAGGCCGGCCCGCGCGAACACCCGCAACTGATCCTGGGTAGCGCCGGGCAAACTGCCAGCGTCTGCGAAGATTTCTTGCTGCTGCCCTGGAACGATCTCGCCCTGGTTGAGCAACTCTTCGCCGAGCATGGCCATCGCATCGCCGCAATTATGACCGAGCCGATGATGTGTAATACCGGCGCGATTGCGCCTGAACCCGGCTTTTTAGAGGGCTTGCGCCGGCTCTGCGATCAGTATGGCGCGTTGCTCTACATGGACGAGATTATTACCGGCTTCCGCCTCGGCCTCGGCGGCGCGCAGGGGCGTTTTGGCGTCACGCCCGACCTGTCCACCTTTGCTAAGGCGCTGGCTGGCGGCTTCACCAGCGCTGCGCTGGTGGGGCGCGGCGAGTATATGGAACGCTTCGCTCGTGATGTGAACCACTCCGGCACCTTCAACGGCAATGTGATCTCGATGGCCGCCGCCGCTGCGGCGCTCGCTGAGCTTGAACGCGACGACGGCGCAATCTATCGCCAGATGGAGCAGATCGGCGCGACGCTGATCAGCGGCATCCGCGAACTGGCGCAGCGCCACGATCTACCGTTGCTCGTGCAGGGTTTCCCCACCGCCTTCCACGTCTCGTTCACTGAACACGAAGCCATTCGCGACTATCGTGATTACGCATTACACTGCGACAAAGAGCGCTACGCCCAACTCAAAGTGGCGTTACTGCAGCGCGGCGTGCGCGTGCTCGACCGGGGGATCTGGTATATCTCAGCCGCGCACACCCCTGCGCACGTTGAACGCACGCTCGAAGCCCTTGACGCGGCCCTTGTCGAGGTACGCAGGGTATGAGCGCGCCGCAACTACGGGTTGCTGTGGGCGGGATCATCCACGAGACGCATACGTTCGCCGCGCCGCTAACCGATCTGGCGCAGTTTACCGAACAGTCGCTTTATCGCGGCGCGGAACTGCTGGCAGTGCTCGACGGTACCAGTTCGGGCCTGGGCGGAATGCTAGCCGGGTGCGCCGCCGCCGGAATTGAAGCCGTTCCCACGCTTTATGCCGCCGCAATGCCCAGTGGTACGGTGCGTGGAAATGTCTATGTCGCGCTGCGCGATGAACTGCTCACGCGCCTGTCCTCCGCGCTGCCGCTCGACGGTGTGCTGCTCGCGCTCCACGGCGCGATGGTCGCGGAGGGCGAACCCGACGTTGAGGGCGATCTGCTTGCCCGTGTGCGTGCGCTCGTCGGCCCATCCACGCCGATTGTGGTTGAACTGGATATGCACGGCAACATTAGCCCGCGCAGCGTGGCCCACGCCGATGTACTGGTGGCCTTCAACACCAACCCGCATATCGACCCCTACGAGCGCGGTGTGGAGGCGGCAGCGATCATGGCCCGTCTGCTGCGCGGCGATCTGCACCCCACCGCCGCCCTCGCCCAACCGCCGTTGATCCTGGCACCGCAAGCCACCGGCACCGCTGATCTGCCGCTGCGTTCCGTGCATGCACGCGCTACCGAACTGCGCACCGATCCACGGGTGCTGGCGATCTGCGTCATGGCCGGGTTTGCTTATGCCGACACGCCCGACACTGGCGCCAGCGTGATTGTCACTACCGTCAATGATGCGGCGCTCGCCCAGCGCTACGCCAACGAACTCGCCGATCTGCTGCTCGCCCAGCGCGCCGCCGCCCTGCCCACAATCTACCCGCCGGCCGCAGCAGTGCAACGCGCCCTGGCCATGCCCGGCGGCCCGATCATCCTGGTCGATTCGGCCGACAACATCGGCGGCGGCAGCCCCGGCGACGGTACTGATGCGCTGCGGGCCATGCTCGCCGCCGATGTTCAGGAGGGCGCAATTGTGCTCGCCGATCCGGCGGCAGTCGCGTTGTGCTGGGCCGCGGGGGCGGGCGCTGCGGTTGAACTGGAAGTTGGCGGCAAGGTCGATCGCTGGCATGGCGATGCGCTTCCGGTGCGCGGAGTGGTACAACGGCTTAGCGACGGTGTATTCCCATGCGAACTGAAGGCCAACCACTTTGCCGCGTTTTATGGCGACACGATCCGCATGGGCCGTACGGTCTGGTTACGCGTGGGTGGGGTAAACATTGTCCTCACCGAGCGCAAAACGCCACCGTTTGATCTCGCACAACTGCGCGGAGTGGGCGTGATCCCGGAGCAACAAAAGCTGATCGTAGTCAAATCGGCGGTGGCCTACCGTACCGCCTATCTGCCGATCGCCGCCGGCGTGGTGGAAATGGATACCGCCGGGCTGTGCAGCGCCAACCTCAGCCGTTTTCCCTACCGGCAGCTGCGCCGCCCGATCTTCCCGCTTGATCCGCTTGAATTGCCCGGTCATAATGAGCCTGAAGGAGCAAGATAATGGAGTTCACCGAACGTAATGTGCTCGAATTGTTCAGCCTGCGCGGGCAGGTAGCGATCGTTACTGGCGCGTGCGGCTGGCTTGGTTCGGCTATGAGCCGCGCGCTCGCCGAAGTCGGCGCAACGGTTGTGGTTACCAGCCGCGACGAGGCGCAGGCCGCCGCTTTCGCCGCCAATTTGCCCGGCGCAGGTCACCTTGGCCTGGCGCTGGCCCAGAGCGACACCGCTGCCATCCCCGGTTTTGTGCAGACGGTCACCGAACGTTTGGGTCGGATCGATGTGCTGGTGAACAACGCCTATGGCGGCACCGCGCCCACGATCGAGAGCGCTACGGCTGAAGACTTCGACCGGGCGTATCATACCGGCGTCACGGCCTACTTCCTGCTCGCCCGCGAAGTTGCGCGCCACCTGCGCCAACGCCAGGCCCCCGGCACCGTGATCAATATCGCCAGTATGTACGGTGTCGTAGGCAGTTACCCCGAAGCCTACACCGACCTGCCCACCAACAGCCCGCCGAACTATCACGCGCTAAAGGGCGGCGTGGTACACCTGACACGCCACCTGGCCGTCTACTGGGCGCGTGAAGGCATCCGGGTGAATACAATCAGCCCCGGCCCGTTTCCCAAGCCCGAAACCCACACCCAACTGCCCGCGTTTATCGAACGCCTGGAAGCCAAAACGCCCGTCGGGCGCATGGGCCGCCCCGAAGATCTGAAGGGCGCAGTAGTATTGTTGGCGAGTGCTGCCGGCGCCTATATCACCGGTCAGAACCTGCTCGTCGATGGCGGTTGGACAGCGTGGTAGGGCGGAGATGGCCACGGAGCGGGGGGCAGATCGAAGGCGCTGCATCGATGATGGTGGAGAGTGAGGCACAGATGATTTCTACCAAGCTCGAGAGCGCAGCAGCGGACATGTTCCCATCGCGGGAGCAACGACGACATCCGCATCGCGCGCGTCATCAGCAAGCCGCTGGAAGACGGTGAGGACGGCAGCCTGTTCGGCAGCCACATCCAGATAGTGAATGCCTGCGCGGAGTGCGGCGCCTGATGGCGAGCGGCGGGGCTGTGTCAATAAAAGGCCCGGCGCAATTGAGCACTGCCGCGACGCCTGAGACTTCCCGTTGCTAGAAACGGTTTGCCAGCGTTGGACAAACCACTTCACGATATGCGAGGGAGCGGAAGACGCCAGGACGGTCAGAAAAGGCAAGGCCCAGACCCGCTCGGCCCAGGGACGCGAGCAGCATCATGCATGCTCACCCAACGCAGCCTACTTGGCCTACGCAGCCCAGAAGATGGCTGAAGCTTACCTAACCCTGGGCGACCTGGAGCGAGCCGAGCGCGCGCTCGAGATCGTGCTCCCGATCAACGAGTCAGTGACCGAGCCGGATGATCGACGCGTCCTGGGTGAAATTTGGCTGAGGCGGGGACGAATGGCCGAGGCTAGGGACCATGTCGAGCGCTCACTGGACGAGGCGTGGCAGAAGCGAGACCGTCTACTTACAGCCTATGCCCGGCGCGCCCAGGCCAAAATCTACCTGGCCCTGGATGATGAGCAACTGGGCCGCAAGGCGATCCTGGCCGCCTGTGCCCTTTTCGAAGGGTTTAAGGGCGGACAGAAAATGTGTTCGGGAAGCGGGGCGTTCGGCGGATGGGGGGATCTGCGGGGGTGACAAGAATGCGGTGGTTCGGGTATGCTGGAGGTGCAACCACCCAACGACCACGGAGGCCACCGCATGCGAACCAGCATACGCCAACGCTCGTCCGCTGTCGAGCGCCTGTTGACCATGAGCGCCGTCGACCTGCCCCGAAGCCCCCGACAGCGGCTGATCTTTCTGATTCTGGGGATCCTGCTCAGTGGCACGCTGGTGCTGCGCCGGATCGCCACCACGCACGCGTACCTGACGCCCCAGACGACGAGCGCGGCCAGCCATGAACGGCGGCTGCGGCGGGTGTTGAATGACCCGCTTTTGACCTGGGACCGGAGTTATGCGCGAGTCGTGCGGCGCATCCTCACGCGCCAACGGGCGCGGCGCTGGGTCATGATCATTGATGAAACAGCCCAGGGAGACTGTCGGCTAATTGGGGGCGTCTTGCCCTGCGGGGCATGCTGCGGGTGGGGTGATGGCGTGCGCCATGGTCGGTTGGCGGTAGCGCACCGCAGCGCGGGGAATGAATCGGCGCCATGCAGGCCGTTGGAATGCCGCAAACGCGCTCCCTATGGGTGCCGTTCGCGGGTGCGCGCACGCGAACGCCCGCCTCGGCCACCGCAGCGGCGTTCGCCGATGTTGGATGCGCCCGCTCACGGGGGCGGCTCCGGGGCGCGACCACGCCGGACGCGGCTCAGCCAGGTCAGCAAATTGCGCACGGCGGCGGCCTGATACAGGTGACATTGCGCGGCGGCCTGCCCCACCCGCCGCGCCCGCCGACAGCCCTGTCACCGCACCAGCCAGGCCACCACCGGCTCGACCCGCCGGCGTCCAGCGAGCAGCGCCCGCCCTTCCGGCGTGTGGTTGAAGGCGTCCGCCTCCCGCTGCACCGCGTGGTAGTTGGAGATGAAGACCGCCCGATGGCCATTCGGTTTGGCATCGGGCTCTCGACACTGGCTTCAGAGCGGGCACTCCCGGCATTGGGACGCCAGAAAGCGGAAGCGCACGCCATCACCGTCGCCCTTCCGGTAGCGCTTGGTGGAGGTGACGTCGTTGGGACAGATGCAGGTGGTGCGCTCGGCATCCACGACGAAATCGGTCGGACCAAAGCGGGCGGCAGCACGCCCGCCCGGCGTGGGGACGCGGGCAACCAGATGCGTTTGCCCAGCGCTGACGGCATCCACGCGGGCGCGGGTCTTGCCGAAGCCGCCGGCCTGATCCATCACCAGTTCCGCCGGCAGCGGTTGGTCGGCGGCGATCTGCTGCTGCAACGCGGCGACCGGCGCGTCACTAGCGGAGGTCGCGCCGGTGAGCGCCACCACGGCACGGATGCGCGTGGCGGTGGTGCTGATCACGGCATTCCAGCCCAGCACGCTGTCCCCGTCGCCGTGGTTGCGAAAGGTCGCTTCGCGATCGACGGCACTGGCGAGCCGCTGGGCGCCCCGGTCGCCGGACGGGCGCTCGGTAACGAACCCGGTCGCGTCGGTATGCAGGTCATCGGCCTGCACTTTGGCGAGGGCATCCAGATAGGTTTGCACCGCCGTGCGGGTGCGGGCGGGCAGCGCGTCGCGGTGCGGGGTGATGCCGGCGACGACCCAGCCGACGACGGTGACGACGGTCTGGAGGCGCACCTGACGCGCACGGGCCGTGCGCGCGAACGGCAGGGTGGCAAGCGCGCCGAGATCCAGCGGCGGGATGGCATGCTGGACGGCGGCGGGCGCGTGCTGCTGCCAGCGTCGGACGAGGCGCAGGGTGAGGTGGGCGAGCAGATGGGCGACGGTCGGGGTGGCGGCGACCGGGCTTTCCAGTGCGAACGTACCGACGATTTGGGGCGTGGTGGCGGGATCTTCGGGGTCCACCCGGTCGAGGAAGGCCAATCCATCGGCAAACAGCGCATCGGGGGCGTGGACGGTGAGCCAGGCGTGGAAGGCGGCGAGGGTGGAATGGTCCGGCGCCGGCTGGGCAAGCGGGAGACCCACATACTAGCGCACGAGCAGGTTCGTGCTGAGCAGTTCCTCCAGGTCGCGGTCGGCGCAGGTCTGGGCCCAGGCGCGGACGATCTCCATGCGCACGAACTGGGCAAGCGTGAAGGTCGGCGGGCGACCGGGCGTCGTTGGCGCGTGATGGAACCCGGCGCAGGCGGCAACGACGGCGGACGGGTCATACCACGCGTTGAGCAGCACGAGCGGATGGTCGGTGCAGCGTGCCAGCAGTGGGCGATACACCAGTGTTTCCAGCCAGGCGAGGATCGGCGCCAGAAACTGGCCGATGAGGCATTGTACCAGCGGCGGAACATCGGGTAGATCGCGGGCACCGGCCCGCAGCGTGCGTGGTAGAATAGCCATACGAACCGCCTTTTGTGGGCATGGATTGGGCTTCGACAACCGAATCATGCCACACTATGCGGTTCGCTCATATGAGCGAAATAATTACCCGACAGTCTCCGATGGGGATTGGGTCTGGCGCGAGGATCGGGTGCAGGAACTGCTTGCACGTGCGGATGGGGCGGTGCTATTTCTCAGCGGCTGCGCGACGAACCAGGGGCAGTTCTACCCCCAGTTCGACACAATTGTGCTGCTGAGCGCACCGGCTGCGGTACTCATCGAGCGGTTAACGACGCGCACGAACAATCCGTATGGGAAGCGCCTAGAAGAAGTATCTACGGTGTTGGGCTACCTGGAAACGGTTGAGCCGCTGTTACGGCGCCGCGCAACGCACGCGATCGCTACCTGCGCCCCGCTCGACGCGGTCGTGGCGGAGGTGCTCCAGATCGCAGGTGAATAGGAGGATCGCACACTACCGACAGACACGTCTGTCGGCGCGTGCTGGAGCGGAATGCGCCGGCATGATATGTGTCGGGACGCACCAACGTAGCCCTTGATGATCTATAACGCGCATTCTCGATAATTAACAATCTCAATTGAATTACTCAAATAGATATTTTTACCGAAGTATGAGGGCCAGCGGCAAGCAGTTGAGCATCTCGTCTGCGCCTGCTGGCGCATTTCCTGACGAAGGTGGGCCTATTCCCGTCGCCTTCACCGTCCTCCTACTTGAAGACGAGGAGTACGCCTGGATGGAATGTGTCCGGTAATGAAGCTTTGGAACGCTGCGTCCGACGAGCGCGACACACCATTCCTGCGCAGCGATAATGTGCTGGTTTTCCTGAACCGGCGCTTCCGCGAGGCCTGTACATTCTACCGGCTCAGCTAGGAGTACATCACAACCTTTACGCCGAAGGGATATAGAGGACTCCGCGTCCTGGTCTCGTTTCAGGTCGGCACGCAAACCGGTAGGATTGACCCTGGTCTAATCCGGCGGTAGATCCTTGGGCAGCACAAGGCTAAGCAGTGGATTAGGAAAGCGGCGTGTCATCGTAATCGCGAAGAATGTCTCTGCAAGTCCTGGTAACTTGGCAAACTCGACCAGAACGCCGCTGTCCAGCTCATCCTTCACGACGATCGCCGGGACCACCGCCAGCCCAGTATGTTCACGCGCCACGAGACGCAGCATCGCCATGTCATCAACCTCAGCGACGATCTGCGGTTGGATCCCCAACCGGTCAACCAAGGCATCAAAGCCCATGCGAATAGTTGACTGTAGCGAGGGGACAACCAGTGTCTCATTACGGAATAGTGCTTCCAGTGACACGTGATTCCGTTGAGGGTTCGGTTGCCCAACGAGACTCACGGGCTGCTCGCCGATCACATGGACGACCCATCGTGTCGTCTTATTACGCAGCGGGGCGACGTTCGAGAGCACGACATCCAGCATGTAAACTTCGAGACCTCCGAGCAGTTCATCCAGTGAGCCGGAACGAATAATCACCTCAACCCCTGGCGCTGCAAGCGGCGCACGCAGAAACTCGAATTGGAAATTTCTTGACAACGTCGCTAGGGCGCCGACCCGCAGCACCTTGTGTTGGGACACTTCCAGCCTGCCGAACGTCCCAAGCAACTCATCGCCTTTGGTGAAGATCGCATCCGCAAAATCGAGAGCGATGTACCCGGCTTCAGTGAGGACAAGCCGTCGGCCAACGCGCTCAAACAACGGTTGCCCCAGGTAGGCTTCCAACGCGCTGATCTGCATTGAGAGCGCTGATTGGGCGATGTTGTGCTTCGTCGCGGCGCGGGTAATGCTGCCCTCACGCGCCACAATTCGGAAATAACGTAAGTGATGGTAGTTTAACATTGCCTGGGAACCATTCTAAAAAACTGAACGATAGCTCCTGGTTCATATAATTTTCTGATTGTTCTTTGCATGATACCATCGATCATAGTGCAAAAAAAGAGGAGGGGTCATTTCATGGAGGGTGCTATGGTGAGCGACCTGGCGCTTGTGGGGTATCTCACGCCGCTTTCACTGATTGTTGTGGCGCTCATGGCGTTGCTCAACCTGTTACGATCCGTTGGTCTGACCTTCCAACTCGGACGGGCCGCCATCATCGGTTCGTTCTTGCTGTCCCTGTACCTAGGGGCCATGGTCTTCACGTCCGGCCCGCTGGTTAGCCCCGTACTCGGCATTGGTGACGTGGGCATTTCGCTGCGCCTGGATGCGCTTAGCGTCGTCATGTTCTGGCTGGTGATGTTCCTGGGTACGCTGCTGATCCAGTTCAGCCGCAACTACCTTGACGGCGACCCACGCCAGAAGGTGTTCTTCAGCCGCCTGTACCTGACAATAAGTGCAATCCTGTTGATGGTGCTGTCCGGTAATCTCTGGCAGCTCGTTCTGGCGTGGATCGGTGCAAGCCTTGCGCTGCATGAGCTCCTGGTGTTCTACCCTGAGCGCCCGCGTGCGGTTCGGGCTGCGCGCAAGAAGTATATCATTGCCCGCATTAGCGATAGCTGCCTGATCGTCGCCGGGGTGCTCATCGCCCAGGCATTTGGGACGACTGATCTGGGCATGATCCATGCGGCGGCCAGTACTGCGCTTGCGGCTGGGAATACCCCCGGCGGCGTTGCCATCGCGGCAGTCCTGGTCGTGGTCGCCGCCGCCCTGAAATCGGCAATGTTCCCCTTTCACGGTTGGCTGCTGGAGGTTATGGAGACGCCGACACCCGTATCGGCCCTGCTGCACGCCGGCCTGCTCAATGCGGGACTATTTCTGGTCGTACGGTTCGGCGAACTGGTGTTTTTATCGACCCCGGCGCTCATCTTGCTGATCGTCATCGGCGGGTTTACCGCAATCTTCGCTTCGTCCGCCATGATTACCCAGAGCAGCGTCAAGGTCTCGCTGGCCTATTCCAGCACGGCGCATATGGGCTTCATGTTGATGCTGTGCGGGTTTGGCGCGCATAGCGTCGTGATCATGCACCTCATCGCGCACTCCTTCTATAAGGCGCACGCGTTTCTTTCGTCCGGCAGTGCGATTGAATACGTGCAGAACACCGGCTCCCAAAAGTTGAACGCGGTGCCGCATCCACTGACGTTACTGGTGAACCTAGCGGCATCGCTGGCAATTTTCCTGGCCGTCGCTACCGCGCTGGGGATCGATGTCACCAAGCGACCGGGCGAAACTGCCCTGATTTCGATCTTTATGATCGCCGTCGCCTATCTGCTGGTGAAAGGCAACACCGGTAAAGCATCCATGTACGTGATCGGACGCACCACACTGATGGCAGTGCTGGTAACACTGGCTTTCTTCGCCCTCGAACTGCTTGCGGCGGCGCTGCTCGGGAGCGCGGTTGCCGTCTTCCCCACACCGGATACGCCGACCTTGATTGCGATCATGCTGACGGTGGTCGCTTTCGGCAGCGTAACCCTGCTCAGCGCCTTGCTGCCCGCGCTCGCACACCGCCCGACGTGGCAGGTGTTCTACGTCCACCTCAAGCATGGCTTTTATGCCAACGCCCTGTTTGACCGGTTCATTCAGCCGTTTCGGGACGCTCGCTAATCGTTGCTATTTGTGCCGGTCAGGCACATACTGCACTCAGAAGATTTCGTGGGAGAGTTGCGCTCTCCCACACCCTCACCGTGTACGGTGTTGTTGTCGCGTACACTCATCTTTGATCTTTGCCTTTCGGAGGATTCATGACTTTGTACCCACCTGATACCCAGTTACAGACCCGCGAATGCCCGGCCGACACGATCAGGGCTGTGGTGAACCGCGCCGGGCGACGGATCGCTCCACTGTGGCCCTTGCGCTATTTTGTGGCGGTTAATCCGTATCTGGGCTTCCTTGAACAGCCCTTCGAGGCCGCCGCACAGATCCTGGGTCGCCGGGCGGGCGCTCGGATGACTGCCTCACGGGCCTTCTACGCCCAGGCGATTCGGGACGGACGCATCACCGATACGGATCTCAAAGCGGCACTGGCTGAGGGCAGCCCATCTCCCAGCCCGCGCCTGGATATCGATACGCTCAAGACGTTCGCTATGCGCAATACGACCGAGATCTCGTTCACGCCGACGCCGACTATCGCCGATGTCGCGCACACAGTGACCGGCATCAACTGGGCTGATTTTGTCACTGAGTCGATCTCAAGTTGGGCAGGTGCGTATTTCGATCTGGGACAATCCTACTGGAAGTCGCCCTGGGCCGATCTGCCGCCGTATGCCGCGTGGCGCGCCGAGGCCGCCCACGATCGCACCGCCGAGGTGCGCGGCGTGCGTGGTTTTCGCCAGACACTGCGCGAGCTGCCGGACTCGGCCATGGAGACCATCATCGCCGCAGTGGATCTGCTGAACATCCCCGCCGACGGGCTGGATGCCTACCTGCACCGGCTCTTGCTGACGATTCACGGCTGGGCCAGTTATGCCCGCTATCACCTGTGGGAAGCCGAACTCTATGGCGGTGAAGACCACACGCTCACCGATCTGCTGGCGATCCGGCTGGCCTGGGAAGTGGCGCTGTGGAACAGCTTTGCGCGTGAGGGGGTGGCTGAAGTATGGCAAACGCGGAAGCTCGACGTGGGTGATGATCGGCTGGACGAAGCGACACAGCGTGCGCTCGCCGGTGATCTCGTGCTCCAGCGGGCATTTGAAAAAGCCTATCAGCGCCAGCTCTTCGCGCGACTTGGCGTGCAGCAAGCGGCAAAACCCGTCGCATCGAAGCGGGTGCAAGCGGCATTCTGTATCGATGTGCGCTCCGAGATCTTCCGGCGAGCGCTGGAGACCGTGACGGATGCGGCGGAGACGATCGGTTTCGCGGGGTTCTTCGGCTTTCCGATTGAGTATGTGCATCTGGGGGACACCCACGGCGGCGCGCAGTGTCCAGTCTTGCTGACACCGCAGTTCGTGATTGCCGAGTCGGTCAGCGGCGAGCCTGATGCCAGGATTGCTGCAATCGCTGAGCAACGCGCGATCAACCAGCGCCTCGCCAAAGTCTGGCGTATGTTCAAGTTCGGCCCGATATCCTGCTTCGGGTTTGTCGGGCCGGTCGGGCTGACGTACATGAAAAATCTGGTCATGGACACACTCGGGCGCGGTCGTCCCGTGCCGCACCCTACGAAGTTTGGCCTGGACACGCGCACCTACGAGCGATTGTCGCCGAGCATCGATCTACACGACATCGGGGGACGTACCGCCGGCATGACCCTGGAGCAGCGTCTGAATGCCGCTGAGGGCGGCCTCAAGGGCATGTCGCTGACGAACAACTTCGCCCGCATCGTGCTGCTGGCCGGGCACGGCTCGACCACCGTGAACAATCCCCACGCGACTGGTCTCGATTGCGGCGCGTGCGGCGGTCATACCGGTGAGGCGAACGCTCGCGTCGCAGCCCAGATCCTCAACGACCCGGATGTGCGCGCCGGTCTGAAAGGGCGGGGTATCGGCATCCCCGCCGATACGGTGTTCGTGGCCGGCTTGCACGACACCACCACCGACGATGTCACGCTGTTCGATAAAGCCAGCCTCCCGGCGAGCCACAGCGACGACATCAAACAGCTTGAAGCCGATCTTGCCGCCGCCGGACGTCTTGCGCGTATGGAACGGTCCGCCCTCCTGAAGATCGGCGCGGATGTGGACGTCAATCACGCCGTTCGTCGGCGGAGTAGGGACTGGTCGCAGGTACGCCCGGAGTGGGGTCTGGCGGGCTGCGCTGCATTCATTGCCGCCCCGCGTGAACGCACCGCAGGGGTCGATCTGGACGGGCGTTCCTTTCTGCACTCCTACGACTGGCGGCAAGACGAGGGCTTCGGGGTGCTCGAACTCATTATGACTGCGCCGATGATCGTCGCAAGCTGGATCAACCTGCAGTACTACGGATCGACCGTGGATAACCAGCTCTTCGGGAGCATCGACTTTGGCCGTCGGCCCGAACAGGATGCCGTTGGGGTTGACCAGAAAGATTTGGCCGTTTGCCGTCAGCCGGCCGTAGATCTCGCTCGGATTATTGCCCAGCACCCGATTCAAAGCGACCGACC
>JBBRUG010000034.1:0-27056 GCA_038247995.1 Chloroflexales bacterium
CCTGTGCCGCCGGGTGGGTCGCGGCGGGCGGTCTGACGTCCTGTGCCGCCGGGTGGGTCGCGGCGGGCGGTCTGACGTCCTGTGCCGCCGGGTGGGTCGCGGCGGGCGGTCTGACGTCCTGTGCCGCCGGGTGGGTCGCTGTCTTCCTGGGCCGCTGGCCCTTTATTGTGCCATCTGGTCAGCAGTCCAAATGCCAGAATGATCAACCAGAGCGGGAGCGCTTCGAGATAGGCCTGACTGGTGTATTTGACGGCCAGGGTGTGGATGGTGAGCAACCCGGCCGCAATCGGGCCGAAGAACCAGCCGATTGTGGCGACAGCCAGCACCCCGAACACTGCCGAGATTGCGCGAGCAGTGTAGAGGACGGTTGTCGCATCGGCGCGTTCGCCGAGGGCCAGCGCGCCCCCGGCATAGGTCAGCTTCACCAGCGCCGGATGCTCCCGGTTACCCACGTAATCGACAATCGCCCCGAGATCGCCCGCCCGCAAGGCAGCCGCATAATCGAGCGCGGCGTTCACATACACCGGCTCATCAAAATCAACCGGCAGCAGTATGGCCGCCCAAGCCCGCAATAGGGCCGCAACAATGATAACGATGATCAGGGACCAGTGCCGCCGTAGGTACACCGACACAGCGCCGAAGGGGGCGCGCTGTTTGATCGAGCGGGATGTAGCGTCAATCATGGAGCTATTGTACCGCGCCTATGGGGAAGGACGCCGCACGCATCACGGCTCACGCAGGACTGATGCAAAGTCTCTGATCCGCCCCCTAATCCCTGCTCCGTCAGGCAGAGCGGGGGAGCCGGACGGCAATCCGATGCCCTATCTCCCTTCTCCCGTTCAGGGAGCGGGAACGGGGGTGAGGGTGTTCGGCAGCCGTTCGCCCGATTTTGCAAAAGCGCATACGGCTCACGCCCTTGCATGCCCCGTATGCGCTACGCAATCAGCGCCCCGCCTCGCCCCGGCAGTTCGATAGTCAGGGTGTCATCGTCGCCAAGCACCGGGTGGCCAAAAAGGTGGTCGGTAGCGTTCGCGGGCAACCCGCTGCGCGGAAGGGTTAGGCGGGCCGGCGCCGCACCGAGGTTCAGCACGGTAATCACCGGTTGCGCCCCGTCGCGCACTTGCGCATACAGCCCGGCGGCCGCATCGAGGTACACCACCGTGCGCGAGCCGTGTACCAGCGCGGGTAAGCTGCGGCGTAACTCAACCAGGCGCCGAAAGAAGGCGTGCAAGTCGGCATCTTGCTCAGCGCCCCACTTCATTGGTTGGCGGGCCTCTTCAAAAATGCCGAAGTTATTTTCGCCGTGGATCGGTCGCTCCTGCGTCACGCCCACTTCAGTGCCGTAGTAAACGATCGGCGGGCCGGCCAGGCTGAAGAGCAGCAGCGCGCCAAGTTTCAGGGTTGTGCTGTCGCCGTGGCGCATGAACAAGAAGCGGTTCATGTCGTGGTTATCGAGAAAGGCCGGTCGCACAAATTCCGCTGGAAAATAGCGCTCGTGGCCATCTAGGAAGGCGGTCAACTCAGCCAGATCCATCAAACCGCGCGTGAAAGTGTCGCGCAGGGCGCGGGCGAGCAAAAAGTCGAGCACGCCATCCATGCGCCCGCTGTACGAGCGCAGCATATCGGCGTGGTGGATAATCTCACCGAAGAGCCAGCAATCGGGCTTGGCCGTGCGGCAGGCGCGCCGAAACTCAGCCCAAAAATCGTGCCCTGGGCCGTAGGCATAATCCAGCCGCAGCCCATCGGCGCCGGCGCGCAACCAGTAACTTGCCGCTTCGAGCATATGGGCGCGGGCCGGGCCATAAGCCAAATTCAGTTCGGGAAGTTCGCGCACGCCAAAATAGCTGGCATACTCCGTAGGCCACTGCGCCCAGGTGTACCAGTTGCGATACGGACTGTCCGGGTTGCGCTGGGCGTCCTGAAACGTTGCGTGTTCAACCGACCAGTGGTTCGCCACAAAGTCGAGGATCACGCGCATGCCGCGCTTGTGCGCCTCGGCGAAGAATTCAAGCAGATCGGCATTCGTACCCAGGCGCGGCTCGACGGTAAAGAGATCGCTCGCATCGTAGCCATGATGGGTGGGACTGGCAAATACCGGCGAGATCCAGATCGCGCTGAAGCCGAGATCCTGAATGTAATCGAGCCGGCTGATCAGACCGCGCAGCGTCCCGCCGTAGAATCCGCTCAAGCTATCGGGTTGGATCCAGGCTTGGCCGGGATCAGGCGCAAAACGATCCAGAAAGACCTGGTAGACCACCGCCTCACGCGCCCATTGCGGCGCCGGGTCGTCGGCAAACCAGACGGCGAACTGCGTGGCCGCCTCGGCAGTTGCCGCCTGGTTATCGGCAAAAACCCAGGTGGCGCTGCCGGTGAGTTGGGCGGCAATGGTATACCGCAGCAGCGTGCCGTCGGGCTGCGGCGACAATTGGCCCGCCCACTGCGTCACATAGCCCCAGGTGATCGCATCCCACGCAACACCGGTTTGTTCAAGGTCGAGCACCCCTTCGAGATAGGCGCCGTCGGGCTGCTCGGCGCGCCACCAGCAACGCGCCGCCGCATATGGCTGCGTGCCGCCGGTGCTGAGCAGCAACGTCAGCGGCGCATCCGGCGTCGGATCAAGAGGCAGCACCCGATCCTGGTGGCGTACACCGCTATGCGCCTGCTCATGCCGAATCAGGCGCTGCGCGGGTTCAACAAGGTTGCCGAAAATATTATCAAGATACATATTGGGTACCCACTTACGGCAAAAAATCGCTTGGCGGCAGGTTGAGCACCGCTGCGATGCGACACAAGGTTACCGCCGAGATCATGCGTTGCCCGACTCGTGGCGGCTAAAAGTCGACTCAGCCATACCCAGGGCAACCTCGATCTGGCGTTGGCTCAAGCCTAGCGCACTGAGCAGCATGACTGAGCCGCAGAGGCCACTGAACCGGGTAGCTCGCTGCGCTCGCGCCTGGTTGTGCAGGCTCAATCGATCTGAGCAATGCTGTAATTGCAGCCGCGCCGCACGAATTTGCTTGCTGATCTGGGCGTTCAAAGCGCTTTCTTCAGCCTGCGGAGAAGTGGGCTTCCCGGCGATCTACGTTCGTGCAATTGAGCAGACTTGTTACTTTGGCATTCATCGCCGGGAAGCCCACCTGCCGATGGGCGGTTATATCAAATCTTCTTTGATAGTGTGCCTAGATGGTTTTTTCGGAGGGGCTGCGCCCCTCCAAACCTCCCCGCTTTGCACACTATCTTGCCGGATTTGATATTACGCGCCGGGCGCCTCGCTGGCTGCGGTTGGTTGACGCAGTACCTGGCTGACCGCATCCAAGTGCGCCAGAATCTCGCGGTACGACTGGATCATCGAGGTTTCGTAATAATCGACCCCGCGCTCGGCGCAAAACTCCTGCACAACCAGACTAAGTTCCCGTAGCCGGTGCATCGGCAACGAGGGGAACAGATGATGCTCGATCTGGTAATTCAGCCCGCCGTACCAGAAATCGGTGAGCGGGTATGCGCGCACATTGCGTGCTGTAAGCACCTGTAAGCGCAGGAAATCGATCGGCATGTCATCGGTTACGAGCAGCATCCCCTTATGATTTGGCGCGAACACCGAACCCAGATAAACGCCAAACACCGCCTGAGCCAACAGCGTGAAAGCCAGACCGCCCCAGAACCCCAGCGCCAGCATCGGCACCACAAGCGTACCGATGACATTGAGTACAATCAGCAGCGCCTCCCAGCGGGTCTGGCGGGCGGCCCCGCTCAGGACAAACTGAATGCTCACCTGGCGCAGCGCATAGCTCTGGAAGGTAAGCAGCGGGAAGAACAGCCAGGCCTGATACATCACCATCAGCCGCGCGATGCCCTGGCGCGAGCGGGCCTGCTCCTCGGTGAAGGCCACCACCGGCACATCCAGGTCGGGGTCCATACCATCGTGGTTGGGATGCGCGTGGTGGGTATTATGCTTCTTCGTCCACCAGTCGCGGCTGATGCCGAGCAGCAAGTTTCCCAACCCAATCCCAGCCAGATCGTTTTGCCATGCTTTGCGGAACAACTGACGGTGGCACGCTCCGTGCGAACTGAAGGCGAGTTGTCCGAGGACAAAACCCAGAAAGAGCGCATTAACGACCTGAACCCAGAACGAATCAACACTGAAGAGTATGGCCGTACTAAGTACCAACAAACCCAGCTTGAGCGCGATCATGCTTACAGAAAACCCTGGTTGCTTCTCCAGCAACCCACGCTGCATGACGATCCGCTTCAGCGCAATGAAATCGGCATTATTGCCCATACGTCTACACAGGTCCTTCCCATGGAGCGATTCAAAATTCTGCACACCTATGCATAGTACCTGAATTCAGCGATCACCATGCGCGCAGACATCCGATCTTTCCCAAGGAAATCCAAGTAGGTTATACTATCTTTAGGGTTCACGACTGAAGCAACGCTGCTGATTGTGCTCGTAGACGGCACGCTCGGCGTTTTTTGTTATTCGTATGGAACAGAATGTTATGCACGTCCAGATCGGCTTCGAATTTGTGCTTGAGTCGGGATTTTCAACGCCGACGGCAGCGATTACGCAACCCCCTTCGACGGATTGCCAACGCATCCTCAACCCACAACTGATTCTCACCCCAGACGTGCCGCTGCACTCGTATATCGACAGCTTCGGCAACATTGTCTGGCGCTGGACGGCACCCCAGGGAATTCAGCGCATTTACTACAACGCAATCGCCGAGATATCGCCCCTGGCCGACCCGGTGCTGCCCGATCTGCCCGGCACGCTCGTCGATCAACTGCCCGATGCAGCGCTGATGTACACGCTGCCCAGCCGCTACTGCCCCTCCGATATGGTGCTCGACGAGGCATGGAACCTCTTCGGCGATGTGCCGGACGGCTGGCCGCGCGTGCAAGCGATCTGCGATTGGGCCCACAGGAATGTCGCTTACGTAGCGGGGAGCAGCACCGGAACGACTTCCGGCTATGAAGCCTACCAGAACCGTAAGGGCGTCTGCCGCGACTTCGCCCATATTGCGGTGATGTTTTGTCGGGCCTTGAACATTCCGGCCCGCTATGTCTGCGGCTATCTTCCCGACATCAATGTGCCGCTAAACCTAGACCCGATGGATTTTCACGCCTGGTTCGAGGCCTATCTTGGCGGGGCCTGGCGCACATTCGATGCTCGCCATAACCAGCCGCGCATCGGCCGCGTTGTGATCGCCCACGGGCGCGATGCCGTCGATACGGCAATTATGACGAGTTATGGCGATAGCCGCCTGACGAGTATGTCCGTCTGGGCCAATGAACTGCCCGCGACCACGCTACAGCCCGAGGAGGAGGTACAACATTGAGCAACCTGGATGCTTCAGCCGACCCGGAGACTCTGCTCGACCATCACACAGTGGCTTGGAGCGCCGTCCGCCGCAGTCGCTACTGGATGTACCAGCGTTTCCAGTATCGCTACCCCGGCAAGATCCGCGAGCTGCGGCAGCGCCTCATGATCATCCCCCAGGAACGCTACGGCGACCAGCGCGTGTGTGATTTTGAACTTGGCGTGTCGATCCCGAATGCCTCGACAATTATTCAGGAAGACCCGTTTGGGAACCGCATTTTCCTGATCTACGCACCCGAGGCCAGCGCCGAAGTAACCTTTGAGATGCGGCTCATTGTCGAGCGCGATCTGGATACCCCCGAACAACCGCGCCTGCGGCCGGTGGACGTTGCGCCCTTTAATAACCCGACGCCATTGACCAACCCCGACGAAACGCTGCAAACCGTGGCCCAGCGCATGGCCGCCGCATACGCCGACCCCGAGCAGTTGTGCGATGCGCTGAGTACCTGGGTGTTTGGCGCAATGCGCTACGGATCAGGGGCGACCACAGTCAGTACCATCGCCGCCGAGGCGCTGAAGATTGGCCAGGGCCTCTGCCAGGATTATGCCCATATTATGCTGGCGCTTTGTCACGCCGCGTCCATACCGGCGCGCTACGTCTCGGGCCATATGCTTGGCGAGGGCGGCTCGCACGCATGGGTCGAAGCGCTGGTGGAATTGCCGGAAGGCGGCTACAAAGTTGTTGCGCTTGATCCGACGAATCAGCGCCGCACGACGCCGGCGTACATCACTGTCGCCACCGGCCGCGATTACCACGATGTTTCGCCGACCTCCGGCAGCTACATTGCGCCCTACCTCGGCGAGCTTACCACGAGCAAACGGGCCGGCCTGACCCACATTGAGTATACTGGCCACTAGCCCTTTACCCCACCTATCGTCAGGCCGCCTTCGATATAACGCTGGAGCGTCAGGAAGACGATAATCGTCGGCAGGATGATCAGCAAGCCGCCGGCGGCGAAGTAGCCCCAGGGCGTGCTCTGACTGCCGGCGAGGCTGAACAGACCAGGCACAACCAGCTTCATGCTGTCGGGGGCGGGCACCAGCACCGAGGCGAAGATAAAATCGCCCCAACCGGCCAGGAACCCGAGCAGGGCCGTGATCGCCAGTGCTGGGCGCGCGAGGGGCAGAGCAATCAGCAAGAACGACTGGAGCGGGCCGCAGCCGTCGATCTGGGCGGCTTCTTCGAGTTCCACCGGGATGGTATCGAAATAGCCTTTCATATTCCAGGTCGAAAATACGAGCGCGCCGGTTGTGTAGGCCAGAATCAGGCCCTCGTGGCGCCCGTAGAGGCCGAGGGCGGTGAGCAACTGGGCCACAGCCACCAGCGACAGCACGCCCGGAAAGGTCTGCACGGCGAGCAACAGAATCAGGCCGCTCTCGCGGCCGCGAAATTGCATGCGCGAGAAGGCGTAGGCGCCGGCGGTGGCAATCACCAGCGACAGGATTGTCGTCATGCTCGCCACATAGAGGCTATTGCGCAGCCAGGTAAGCAGCGGCTGTTCGAAGATCATCACCCGGTAGTTCTCGAACGTCCACTCGGTAGGCACAAACATGCCGGCCAGGTTCAGCGTATAGAGCCGGTCGCCTATGCGGCCCGAAGCCAGAAAGGCAAACCAGATCGGATAGACCGCAAAGGCCGACACGAGGATCAGAATACCGTACTGAAGTAGGCGCGACTGCAAGGTTGGCTTATTACGACTGGTCATGACTCGTATGCTCCTCGCGTGATCTTGGTCAGGCGCAAACTCCAGAGCGTGACGGCAAACAGGAAGATGAAGAGGATCACTGCAAATGCCGTTGCCTGGCCATAATTCTGGCTCTGGAAGATCTGCCGGAAGGCATAGACGATCACAAACTCGGTTGCGCCCGGTTCACCGACGCGTTGCACCGGCCCGCCTTGCGTAATGGCCCAGACCGTGCCGAATATCTGGAAGGCCGTGATCGAGGTCAAGACCGTGGCAGGCAGCACCGCCGGACGGATCAGCGGGAGCGTAATCTGGGTTAATTGCGTCCACCAGTTGGCGCCATCCAGATCGGCGGCCTCATAGACATCATTCGGCACCGCCTGAAGCGCGCCGAGAATGACGATCATAAAGAAGGGATACGAGAACCAGGTATCAACAATCACCACCACGACAAAGGCCCAGAACGGATCGTTGAGCCAGGCCCGGCCGGGAATGCCGACAAAACTGAGCAACTGATTAAGTGTACCCTGTTCGCGGAAGAAGAACTGCCAGACAAGCGACATCAGGATGGCGAGTGAAGAGGCCGCCCAAGGCAAAAAGAGCACAATCCGAAAAAAAGTGCGCCCCGGCAAGTTATCGCTATTGAGGATCAACGCCAGCGCCAGGCCGAGCGTGAAGCTGATCGGCACGCGCGCAATGACGAAGAGCATGGTCCGGAAGACCACAATAATAAAATCGCCACCTGACATCACCGTCTGGTAAGCCGCCGACACATTCAGCACCAGCGCGAAAATCAGGCCCAGCACGAGCGCCCCCAGCCAGACCAGGCCCGGCGCAACCGGGGGACTAGGCATTTTAGCAAAGCGCCGGTTCACCAGCGGGGCCACAAACCGCGGCACAAAGCAGAGCGCGATCAGCGCCATTGCGCCCAGCGTTGCCGGCGTGAGCAGACCGCCGAGCACCGTGGCGTAATTCTGAAAGAGGGGTTCCTGCAGGGTGTAGGGGCTACCGAGACCCTGCGGGATATTGTCGCGGAAGGCCGGCCAACAAAGCGGCTCGATCCAGCCAATCGGGAAAATATCACAGTCGGGGTTGGGGCGGAAACGATTGCGGTTGGTAAATGAGATGAATGTACTAAGGAGGATGGGGTAGATGCTGAAAAGGGTGATCCCCAACATCGTCGGCCCGATGAAGAAGAGCAGCGCGAGGGCCTTGCGCCGGCCAGACCAGCCAATCATAACGAACTCCTATGTTCGATGCCAGAGCGGGTTGCGAGCTAAGCTCGCAACCCGCAGAACGTTCTACTGCATCTGGCCGATTGCCTGCTCGATGGCGTCGGCTGCGGCCTCCAGCGCCTCAGCCGGCGGCTGGGTGCCGTTCCAGATGGCCACACTGGCGTCGCCCACCGGCTGCCACTGCGCCGAAGCGAACGGCGTGTTGGCCATTGGTACGCCGGCATTCAACGACTCGCCGAAGCCCGCCAACGAAGCCAGGGCCTGAATCTCAGGATTGTTCAGCGCCTCGGTGGCGGCCGGAATGGTCTTGTTGATCAGCGCAATCTGCAACTGCACTTCGGCGCTGGTGAAGTAGCGCATGATGTCCAGCGCGCGATCGGTATTGCCGCGATCAACGGCGTTCTTGGTCATCAGCAGCGTCTTGATGCCGACGAAGGGCTTGCCCATCGGCAGAATGCCGTAATCGACGCCATCGGCCTCGACGCTGGCCACGGCCCACGGGCCGGTCCACCACATTGCAGCCTTGCCCTCAGCCAACGAGGCCTGGCAGATGTCGTAGGTATTCTCGGTGAAGGAGACCTGCGACAGCTCGGCCAGATACTCGCCGCCGGCGATCATCTCCGGCGTGTTCACGAACACCGTGCCGGCGTCGTCAACGAATGTGGGCACACCGAAGCCGAAGTAGATCGGCGCAACGTGGTAGGCATCGGCGCCACCGAAGCCCTGGTTGCAGACATAAGTCTTGTCGGGGTTGGCTGCGCGGAACTCCTGCGCCGCCGCCAGCAAGCCGTCGAGATCGCTGGGCAGGTTGGCCTCATCGACCAGTTCCTTGTTGTAGATCAGCGCGATGCCTTCCTGGCTCTCGGGCAAGCCCCAGATCCGCTCCTGCCAGACCACACCGTTCACCGCAGCCGGCTCATAGGTGCTGTTCAGGAAGTCCATCGTGATGCCATAGTCGTCGAGGGCGACAATATTGCCCACCAGCGCCGACTGGCCGATCTGGTCGTTGGCCCAACCGATGATATCGGGGCCTTCGCCGGCTGGAATAGCAACCTGAAGCGCATTGTTCACATCGTCGGGGCGGGAGAGGTCGATCGTTACGCCGGGGTTGGCGGTCTCATAATCCCGAAAGGCCTGCTCGATCGCCTCAAGATAGGTGCCGTCCCACTGGTGCCAAATCGTAATCGTCTCGGCCTCACCTGAAGCAGGCGGGGCGGGAGCTTCGGTAGCGTCTGGAGCCGGGGCGGGGGCTTCGGTAGCGTCTGGAGCCGGGGCGGCTGTCGGTTCCTGGGCGGTCGGCTGGCCACCACAGGCCGCAAGAATGAGCATCAGTACCAGAGTGAGCGCAACGAGTGTGCGCGAGGACAAGTAACGAGCCATGAAATACGCTCCTTTGCAAAATTGCTAACGTAGCACTACATTCGGAAAACGACCCGCATAAAAGTAGTAGGTTTACTCCTGGGTAAGCACCTCCCCTCGCTCTGGGCCGGGCATATGCAGCACCGGTTTAGGATCAGCGTGAAGTTCAGCGCGAAGACTGCGGCGTACTTTCTCCAGCAAGGCCGACAAGTGCTGTTGTTCAGCTTCGCTCAAGACGCCCAAGCGCTGTGCGATAAAAGATTCGAAGTTATGCCTCGCCTGACGGATCTGAGCGCTGCCTGCCGCAGTAATCACTACCCGTAGCGCCCGCCGATCGGTAGGATCGGGAATGCGGACGGCAAGCCCGGCATGTTCCAGGCGATCAATCAGGCGGGTCATGGTACTGGTAGCGATCAACAGGCGCGTCGCGAGTTCAACCTGACGCAGCCCTTCCGTGACATCAAGCAGGCTGAGTACGCTAAACGCCGTCGGCGTGAGGCCGTATGGGCGCAGCACGCGTTGATCTTGGGTTTGCAAGAGCCCAACGATAGCACTGATCCGGTCGTAGATTTGACGCATCGCCATTCGTCACCTCACGCCATGGAAGTTGACGAGCCATTGAACATGCATCCTGATGTAATTGCCATAATACGGCTTTAGGAAGCGCAATCGGCTATACATCACCGGAGATCGCCGCTGCGCTGTTTCTCAAAACGGCGCAGCATGTACAACCCGTAGTTGCACAGCAAACGGTTGCCAAAGACATTGTTGCATTTACAATGATTTCAGGTGCAACTATATGCCACTCAAGGCGGTTTGTCAAGGTACGCGGATTAGACGGCAGGCGACGGAAGACAGGCGACAGCGCTGCTGAAGCCTGAACTCGAAGCCTAGAGCACTGCGCAGCATGACTGAGCTGCTGAGGCCACTGAACTGGGTAGCTCGCTACGCTCGCGCCTGGTTGTGCAGGCTCAATCGATCTGAGCAATGCTGTAGATCACCATGCCCGAGCGCTTACTCAAACATAATCCTGAGGCTTATTCGCGACGATTATTTGCCCGGTACATCATTGTACCTTGCTCAGCAGTAATTGTCATCTAGCCTACCGGCTAAATAAGCCCGCCCCATAAATTGCCATGGTCATAATTGTGTCGATGGTGCAATACACGAGCACAAACAAAAGCAGCGCCGGCACACCGCGCCGGTACGATGCGGCCCATGCGCCATACAACGCGGCAGCGGTAATAACCGGCGGGGTGGCGATTTGTAGCGTAAGGGCAGCACCCGACGACAAGAGCGGCAGCCAGTTTGCAAAGGGTACCTGGGTAAGCACGGAACCGAGGATGATCACTTTGACTGCCCAATAACCGCCCAGCGCCATCAGCAGGCTTACAGCGACACCCCAGCGGCCGGTGCGCACCCCGGCGCGTTCCAAAAGGGCGCGCGGGATCAACAGCACAAGGGGCGGGCCAAACCACAACAGGGCCGCAAAGGGCGCAAAGATCACCCCCGCCAGCATGCCAAACACGATGTTGCTCATCAGGCGCAGGAGATCGTCCAGGCTGATTTGGGCCAGGCCCTGAACGACTTGCGGAGCAGTGCCGGCGAAGTATACCACCGCCGCCCCATCACGCAATTCGCGCCAGGTAAGGTACAGATTGCCTGCCGGATCGCTGATCAACGCCGGCGTAAATGCGCTCCGTTCGCTCAAGGTGAGGTTTTGAAAGCCTGTCGGCGCACCGTCGCGCCAGAAGAGCACACAGACTTGCGACAAGCGTTGCCCTGAGCCAATGCTCACAAGTCCTTCGCAGGCCGATGCCAGTTCGGGCGCGGGTGTCGGATTAACGAACATGCTCGCCGGCGGCGCGACCGCTCCCGCCGGCCTTGCGCTCAGCGGCAACCGGGCGCCGCTGTTCAATGCTGTTTCATCAAGGGGCGGATAAGCCAGCGTTGACCGCTCCGGCACCAGCAACGGCTGCGGCGCCTGCGCCTGCGTCGGTTGGGCCAATGGAAACGCTGTGTGCAGCGTGAACGTCTGACCGGATCTTTCACCAAGTGTGATCCGCGTATGCCAGCCCACGTACCCGTGCGTTGCATCGATTCCAAACCAGGGGCCGGTCACTTCGGCGCCCTGGCCCAGGCTAACGACTTCGGCAATTGATTGCGGCGCGGCTTGAAGCACGCCACCGGCGCCACTTTGCGCATAGACAAGCTCGGCACTCTGATTGTTTAGTCGCATCAGCCAGATCGCGTGCAGCCCACCGGCCGCATCATGGCGCAACTGCGGCCGCTCGCCGGTCGCCGTAATCTGGATTGGCGCTGCGCCTGGGCGATCGAGCGCCAATGCGTACAGCCCCGGCGTCGCCGCAGTGCCGGCCACCCAGGCGTCGATCCGGCCGTCGGCAGCGCTCGTAGCGCTGTAGCTTGCCACCTCGATTGTGCCCGCAACAACCGTCGGCTCAATGAGTATGGAGCCCGCCGGATCGATCCGCGCTGTGTAGAGTTGTTCGTCGCCGATCCAGAACAACACCAACTCGCGCCCATCCCAAATGATCTGCGGATCACGCAGGAAGCGGTGGGTTATGGCGAGCGGAAGCTCCCAACGCGGCGCGGCGCGCGGATCGAGCGCACTGATCTGCGGTTGGCGTTGGGTAGCGCTGCCCTGAACCAAAAACAGATACGCGCCACCTTCAGCATCAACGGCCAGCGGCGTCGCCTGATCGTGGCGGGTAACCCCAACAACCTGAGCACGACTCCAGCCGGGCGCGCGCAGCCACACCCGGTCGGGCGGGCCGCTGCCGGCGATATAGATCAGCAGCAATGGAATTAGGCTCAGCAGTGCAATGAGCAGCGCACTGCTGAGCCATTTTGGAAAACGCATAACGATCCGTGGAAATGTGACTTTGCAGAATGCAGAATCAGAATCGGGCGGCGCAGTGGATCCAGGCGCGATTATACCGCTATTTTGCCCGCTCAGCGTTTCGCGCGGCCCGCTGCTTGCACCCTCAAACACCACCCCGCAGCGCTTTCCGGTATTGTTCAGCGCTAGAGCAAGGGTAGATAACTACGATACGGGCCAGGCTGCTCGGGGAGCGACTGGGCTTGCGTGGCCACACCTACTACCAACCTGATCGCTCAAGGCAAGCGCAGGCGCTCACAACGCTCCAGGAACGGCTGGGTGCATCAGTGCTCGCCGACCTACAGGCGGCCGGCCGGCGCATGAGCTTTGAGCAAGCGGTCGCCTATGCCCAGACAACGGGCGAACCGTTCTGAGACAGATCAGGTCGAGCAGAACTAACTGGTATTCAGCTATAATGCTGCAACATTCGCCTGATACACCAAGGAGCCGAACGATGCGTTCCAGTCGTACCCGCGAGCACCAGGCTCGCGAAGAGGCCGCCAAACGCGCCGCCGCTGAAGAACGTCAGCAACGCCGCGCGTTTCAGCAAGCCGTCGATACAATTGCAACCACCCTGAGTGAAACCGACGTCCGCGCCCGCGAGAAAATCACGCGCTCGGTGGACATTTTGGGCCTTGAAGCGGCCGAAGCGCTCTGCGCCGAAGTTGTGGCGATCGAGGCTGCCGGCGGGATGCTGACTGCCGATGGCAGCCGCCGCCGCACACCTGGCGGCATTTATCACTACCTGCTCAAACAACGCCTCACCGAAGCCGGACGCAAAGAAGACCTGAAAAAGATCTAATACCGTTTCCAATTGAACGCGCCGCATTGGACGACGGAGCGCATGTCGTCGGTCGTCCGTCGTCGGTCGTCCGTCGTCGGTGGTCTGGCGTCTCTGCTCATGCGACATCAGCATCAGTAATTGGTATAAAGCGCCCGCTGCACCCGCGCCGCGCATTGAAGGACGCGGCCAGTCTTGTGCGCACGGGCGCCTGCAGGCTGAAGTCTTGGTCGCCCATATGTCCGCCCGGTTGGGAAACCCAATGGAACATACTAATCGCGACACCCTAGCCATCGAATGCTGCCGGGAACTGGTGCGCGCCGAGAGCCTGGCCGGGCGCGAAGGTGCGGCCGCTGCGATCGCCGCCGCATGGATGCGCCGCCTGGGCTATGCCGATGTGTATGTGGACGAGTACGGCAGTGTGATCGGGCGGATTGTCGGCACGGCCGGCAGCGGCCCGCACATTCACCTCGATGGCCACCTCGATACGGTACCCGCCACGGCGCTGGAGCAGTGGACCCACGCGCCCTACGGCGGTGAACTGGCCGACGGCAAGATCTGGGGCCGTGGCGCTACCGACATGAAAGGCCCGCTTGCGGCGATGCTCTGCGCCGCCGCAAGCCTGCCGCGTGAACAGATCCGCGGCACGATTAGCGTCTCAGCCAGCATCGCCGAAGAAGAGTTCGAGGGCGCAGCGCTCGCCGCCATTCTGGAGCGCGCGCGCCCCGATCTAGTGATCGTCGGCGAGCCGACCAACTTGCAAGCTGGCACCGCCCAAAAAGGTCGCGCGGGCATCCAGGTGATCACCTACGGCACACCGGCGCATAGCGCGGCGCCGCATAAGGGTGACAACGCCGTCTATCGTATGGTCGAGGTGATTAGCCGCTTGCGCGCCCTGCCAGCGCCGGAAGACGACCTGCTCGGCCTCGGGTTGATGGAACTGGTCGAGATCGTCAGTTCGCCCTACCCCGGCACGAGCATCGTGCCCGACCGCTGCACGGTGCGCTGGGATCTCCGGCTGGTACGCGGCGAAACGCGCGCCGGGGTGCTGGCCGCGCTCCAGGCCGCCGTGGCCGCGATCACAAAAGTTGAAATACGCTACCTCAATGTGCAGGTGCCCTGCTACACCGGCGCAACACTCCAGGGCGAAGATTTCCATCCGGCCTGGGAGTTGCCGCGGGAGCATCCACTTGCGCAGGCAACGCTCGGCGCCATTGCCGCTGTGGGCGTAGAACCACGTACCTGGGCCTTGCCGTTCTGCACTAATGCCTCCGGCAGCTACGGCAAACTCGGCATTCCGTCGATCGTCACCGGCCCCGGCGATCCGGAGCGGATCCATGTGATCGACGAATATCTCGCCGTCACTCAACTGCTGCTCGGCACGGAACTGTATGCGGAGTTGCTGCGCAGGTTAACGGCATGACAGACCGATGACCAACGACCCGTACGGGCAACGACCAACGACCCGTACGGGCGACCCTCGTGGTCGCCCATGCGGGCATGCCGCCTGCGCCACCGATCACTCGCCACTCGTCACTCGGATCGCCTGATGTTCAGGAATATGCAAAAAGCTGCGCGTAAGCTCAGAATCGCCGATTGCCGCCGCGCGCAGATCAAGCAGGCGCCGCGCCGTATGTTGCAGATCGGTTGCGCGTACAGGTGCAACCTGCCGGGCCACTTCAGCCGCGCGCCAGTAGAGGCCCGGCGGACGGTGGAGCGCGTCAGCTTCCTGGCCTGGTGCGCCGAGCAGCGCATCGAGATCGGCAAACTTGGCCCGCGCAAGCGGCGCATCGCCCAGTTCCAGGGCGCACTCGCACAGGCCGAGCAGGGCTTCGCCGCGCCGATGGAATTCGCCGAGATCGTCATAGATCGCGAGCGCCTCGCTGTAGGTCGCCAGCGCCGCCGCTCGATCACCGAGCAGTTGCACGAAGCGGCCCATAAGCTCCAGTGCCAGTGCGACAAACCGGCGCGCATCGAGTTCGCGGACGATCGGTAAACCGGCGCGCACTGCCGCCTGCCCGGCGGCCCGATCACCCATCCGCGCCAGGGTGCGCCCGCGCATAATCAAGATCAACCCCTGGCCGAAACGATCGCCACAGGTTTCGGCCAACTGTGCCGCCGAGGCATAACGCTCAACGGCGGCGCCAAACGCCCCGGCATCGGCGAGCACATTGGCGTCGCTGAAGGCCATAATCTCTTCGCCGAGCAGATCGCCAACTTCGTGATACATTGTCTGGGCGGCGACATAATTGGCCCGGGCGGCGGCATAATGGCCACTGTTGCGGTCGAGATTACCCAGGTTACCGCGAATACAGCCAATCAGCCAGCGCGCTTCGAGCGCTTCGGCAAGCTCCAGACCTTCTTGCCAGTAGGCCCGCGCCGTAGCAAAGCGCCCCTGATACTCGGCCACGCCGCCCAGATGATTAAGCAAGCGGCAGCGCTCCCAGGTCTGGTCCAGTGTACCGGCCAGTTCCAGCGCGGCGCTGTAGTGGGCTTGCGCCGCCTCGTATGCGCCCTGCTCGCGGGCGATGAAGCCCAGATAACTCAGCGCTTCACACTCCAGCGCCGGTAGATCGGCCTGCTGGGCCAGTTCCAGCGCACGCGTGAGGGTGGCTACAGCATCCGTATGAGCGCCCTGCCGCTGCATACTATCGCCCTGCCGACAGCGAGCGGCGACCGCGAGTTCAACCAGACCGCGCTCCTGCGCGATCGCCAGCGCCGCTGCGGCCTGGGCAACAGCCTGCGGATAGCGGCTCAAGCGGTGTAAAAATAGTGCGTGCCCGATCAGCAGCCGCGCCGTTGCCGCTCCCGGCTGGTCAACGGCCAGGTGCGCCGCAGCGCCCAACAAGCGCTCGCCCTCGGCAAATTGCCCAGCCAGATCGTAGAACGCCACCAACCCGAGGCTGCCGTGCGCTAATTGCTCAAGCTTGCCGCTGTTGAGCGCCTGTTGCCAGGCCGTGCGAATGTTGTCGAGATCAGGCCGAAGCTGTCGGCTGGCTTCCTGCGGCGCCGGCTGAAAGCGCGGGGCCAGAGCGCCGGACTGCGCCAGATAATAGGTCGCGTGGCGCTCATGCAACGCCGCTATCGCGGCAACTCGTTCCGGCGTATGCAGTTCTGCGGCGGCAAATTGGCGCAACAGCGTGTGCATCTCGTAGCGTTCGGCTGCACTCCGCCGCAACAACGAGCGCTCAACAAAACGTTCGAGTTGCGCCGCGGTTGCTGCGCACACTTGTGCAGCCGCTGCAACAGTAAAGCCGCCGGCAAAGCAGGTCAGTTGCAGATACATCTGCCGATCGGGGGCAGCAAGGCGCGCCAGCGACGTGGCAAATGTGGCCTGCATACTGCGCTGGCGTGGCGGCACATCGCGCAAGCCGCTGGTGAGCACAGCCAGATCGACGGCAATGGCCGCTCCAATCGCCGGGAGGCTCAGTTGACGTACCTGGCCTGCCGCCAGTTCAAGCGCCAGCGGCATGCCCTCGCATAGCGCACAGATCTGCGCTACAGCCGGCGCCGTCGTTGCGTCCAGCGCAATATCGGCCCGCGCACGTTGCGCACGCTCAAGCAACAGTTGCACCGCCGGGTAGGCGGCAAGCGCTTCCCGTGCCAAATCCGGCTCACGCGGATAAGCCAGCCCCGCTACGTCAAAAATCCACTCGGCCTGGAGCGCCAATGGCTCGCGCGATGTAACCAAAATGCGCAGATCACGCGCCGCAGCCAATAATGTGTTCACCAGCTCGGCAACGCTGTCCAGATGCTCGGCATTGTCGAGCACCAACAGTAGTTCACGCTCAGCAAGATACGCACAGAGTTGGGTCAGCGCCGGTATGTTGCCACGTAGTTCCAGGCCCACCACCTCGGCAATGGCGGCGGCGAGGTCGCTCCCCGGATCACGCGCAGCCAGCGCGATATACGCCCCGCCGTTGCGCATCTGGCCGATATATTCCGTCGCCACCGCCAACGCCAGCCGACTCTTGCCGATCCCACCCGGCCCGACCAGTGTCAGCAAGCGACAATCGGGCGTCGCCAGCCGCGTAGCGATCTGCTGGATCTCGGCAGCACGCCCGACCAGGCTGGTCGGCGTGAAGGGCGCGCCGCGCAACTGTGGCGCAGTCGACGCTGCAACAAGCACCGGTAACGCGGCGGCCGGCGTCAGATCACCGCGCCAGATCCGGCGATACAGCTCGGTTACTTCCAATGAAGGCGCCACGCCGAGCTGTTCATCGAGCAGGCGGCAATAGTTCTCGTAGTGGGCAAGTGCAGCCGCGCGCTGCCCACTGCGCGCCAGCAACATCAGCAGGCGGCCATGCGTCGCCTCGTGGAACGGCTCTAACGCGAGCAGCGCATTGGCATACACAATTCCGGCCGGCACAGCGCTGTGCGCGATCGCCGCAGCCGTAAGTTGGGCATATGCCTCAACCACCCGCCGGCGCAGCCGTTCCTGCGCCGCGAGCGTCCATGTCTCAAACCCGCTGCTGTCGCGCAGCGCAAAGCCCTGCAAAAAATCGCCCCGATAATGTTCCAGCGCTGTAGCTAAACGCCCGGCCGCCGCAGGGCTCAACGCATGGCCTTC
This sequence comes from Chloroflexales bacterium, assembly GCA_038247995.1. GTDB lineage: Bacteria > Chloroflexota > Chloroflexia > Chloroflexales > Chloroflexaceae > JBBRUG01. The sequence goes on from JBBRUG010000034.1 coordinate 17,910, forward strand.
AGCGGCGTCGATTGCGGAATTGATCACCTCGTAGTCCAGCGTGTAGGGCTGGGTCGGCCCGAAGCGCACCATCTGCCGATTGATCGCCAGATACGCGCCAAGTTGCTGGCGCAGGCTGGTGAGCAACACGCTCAGATTGCCGCGCGCCCGGTCGATCGTAGCGTCGTCCCAGAGCATGTCGGCCAATACATCACGGGGATGCGGGCGCTGCTCGCACGCCAGATAGACCAGCAACGCCTCGGCTTTGCGCGAAGCCAGGCCACTGACCGGCCCGCCGTTCAGGCGGATCTCCAGGCCGCCGCAGGTCTGGATCTGAAGGATTGTGGGTTGCGTGTCGAGCATAACTCTTTATTCAACAACCTCTAGCAGCGCCTGCCGCCGCGCCGCGAGTTGCTGGAGTGCGCGCAGGCGTTCTTGAAGCTGAGCGAACAGCGCCCAATCATCTGCGCTACGGTTCGGGGCCGCAGGAAAGCGGGCCAGATACACCTCCAGGCCGGCAATGGCCTCGTGCAAAAACGCTAGGATGACGGCGGCCTTGTGGGCGGCCTCAGCGCGCAGGCGCTCATTATTGCGCCCCACACCGCCGAGCAACGCCCGCACCCCAAAGAAAACCCCCGCGCCGAGCAAGGTAAATACACCCAGGCCCGGCACCATCCCCAGGCCCAAGCCCAATGCCGCCAACCCCGACGTAATACCCGCCGCGCTTAGGCCAAGCACCGAACCGGAGACATACACTGCCGCGAGCGGGACGCCGACCGCAGCGAGGCCGGCCGCTGCATTCGTTGTGATCTCAGCCGCCGCCCGATCGTCGAGGCCGCGCAGGCGCACACTACGCAGTTCCGCCGCAAAGGTATGGATCGCGGCGCTCTGCGCCTCCGTTATGGCCAGGCTGATCCGGGCCAACTCCAGCAATTGCGCCTGCGTATCGCCGAGCCGATCATTGATCCAGGCCACCTCGATCAGGTTCAGCAGCAGCGCATAACGCAGCGCAGCCTCGGCGAAGACAAAGGGTTCCAGCGCATCGCGTAGCGGCGGCGGCTCGATCAGAAAGTCGAACAACATCTGCCGCCCGCCCGCCGAAAGCCCTTCGGGGTCGGTCAGATCAATAATCAGCCGCAGTTCGTCCTTATCGAGTGCGCCGTCGGCGACGGCCATGCTCAGCAGCGCGCCGGCGTAAGCAATCCGCAACTGTTCCGGCAGCGTAGCCAGTTCCAGCGGCACAACCGGCGCGCCGGCAACGGCAGCGTGAAGATTCGCGGCCGCCTGCGCCACCGACGACTCAGCGCCGGCCAGATCGGCCATGGTTTCAGCGACGCCCTGCGTTGCATCAGCCGCCACAGTGCGCGCCGTAGCGCTCGCCGCCCGCGCCAGGCGCTCGGCCTCCGCCCGCGCATCTTCAAATGTCTGCTGGGCCTGCCCGATTGTCTTCCCGGCCCAACGCCAAAAATCATCGCTCATAGATTGACCTCATTGAGCACCCTGCGCTACTCAGGGTGCAGGTGCGTCGCTTCCGCAGCGCAGAGCGCTAAACGCAAAACCCCGCTTCATTATGTTGAAGCGGGGCTTGGCTAGCTACTCTATTCAAACTGGTTACCGGAACCTGCTGCCTGCATCCGGCCGCCTGTATGCTGGAAAACTATGCTGCAGCACCGACTGCATTAAGCTTCTTCATCAGGCGGGACTTGCGACGGGCGGCATTGTTCTTGTGAATAATGCCCTTCACCGCAGCCTTGTCGAGAATGCTGATCGCTTCGCGGATCACCATATCGTCGGGCGTACCGCTGAAGATCGACTGCTCAGCCTTCTTCACCTGCGTCTTCACCTGAGACTTATACATCCGGTTGCGCTCTTGCTTGCGCGCGTTCGAGCGGATGCGCTTCTTCGCCGAGGTCGTGTTCGCCAAGAGGGGACTCCTTACCGAGTATAATCTGCGCTTATGAATAGTCTTGTTTGGGCTGATGACGTGTGATCATCCCGCCCCTCCGCCCCAACCTACGTGGCGGACACTAAGAGCGAAGTATAGCATAGGAGCGGGCTGCGTGCAACTTGCATCTCGACTGCGGCGGCTCCAGGGCAGCGCCCTATTCAACAGCCTGATCGTGATGGGCGGCTTTGGCGTGAGTCGGCTCACCGGGCTGCTGCGCGATGTGCTCATCGCGGCCCAATTCGGCAATTCAGCCGAGCTCGGCGCCTATTTTGCCGCCTTTCGCATCGTCGATCTGCTCTACATTGTGATTATCGGCGGGGCGCTCGGCAGTAGTTTTATTCCGGTGTTCATCCAGGCATGGGAGCGCGAGAGTGAAGAACGCGCCTGGGCGCTCGCCAGCGCCGTGCTCACCTGGACGCTGCTCATCCTCTCCGGGGCCAGCGCGATCCTGTTTCTCATTGCGCCATTCGTTACCCGGCTGGCTTTTAATGGGCCAGATTATGACGAAGCAACGCTCACGTTGATTGCGCAACTCACCCGCCTGTTTCTGCTTTCGCCGCTTCTGCTCGGCCTGGGTGGGCTGGCAATGGCCGCGCTCAACGCCCGCAATCGCTTCACGCTGCCCGCAATCGCCCCAACAATCTACAATCTGGGCATCATCGGCGGGGCCTTCCTGGCGCCGCGCTTCGGGATCTGGGGGCTGGCCTGGGGTGTCGTGGGCGGTGCATTGGCCTACCTGCTGGTGCAAATTCCCGGCCTATTCAGCATTGGTATGCGTCTGCGCCCACAACTTGGGCGCGGCATGGCCGAACTGCGCAGTGTGGCTACGGCAATGGGGCCGCGCGTGCTCGGCCAGTCGGCGGCGCACTTCAGCACGCTGGTTACGGCTGCGCTGACGGCCCGCTTGCTCCTGGGCGACGAACGGCAGGCCGGGCTGAACTACGCTTACCAACTGATGCTGTTGCCTTACGGGATCTTCGCACTCAGCCTCAGCCAGGTGGCCTTTCCCACGCTGGCCCGCCTGCACATCGAAGGTCGCCGGGATGAACTGATCAGCCGCGTCCAGCGTACCACAGCGCTCATCCTCGTACTCACCATTCCTGCCGCTGTCGCCCTGGCCACCCTCGGCGTGCCGCTAGTTCGGCTGCTCTTTCAACGTGGCGCCTTCGGCGAGACAGCATTACTTTACACTATTCAGCCCCTTATCCCCTATGCAACAGCACTTCCGGCCTTCGCGGTGTCGGAAATTATGATCCGCACGCTCTACGCCCTCCAGCGGATCTGGCTACCGGTATTGGCCGGACTGCTGCAAGTGAGCCTGAACCTGGGGCTAGGCATTGTGCTGCTTTCCGGCGGCGATACACGGGGGTTAGTTTTCGCCTTCAGCGTGGCAAATAATGTCGAGGCGGCGGTGCTGGCGATCGCACTCGCGCTGGCGCTACCGGGGATCTGGCGTAACCGCGCACTCCTCCACGATCTGGCAGCAACAATTGCCGGGTCGCTGGCGCTGCTCGCCACGCTGCTCAGCCTCAATGCCGCCTTCACTGCGCAACTGCCGTTCCTGCGCCTCGGCGGAGACTACACCTGGCCGGCCGATCTACCCGCCCTACTGGCCTACCTGAGCGGAGCCGCAATCCTCGGCGCCGGCGTCTACCTTGGCGTGCTCTGGCTGTTGCGCGCACCGAGCCTACGGTCTGTGCTGGGCAGGCTACGGGCGCGGAGCACATGAGCGGCGAAGCGGGCATAAAAGTATAGCGCGCCTTCAACAGTTCAGCGCCTTCAGCAGTTCAGTGGCTCAGTGATCCCGGGGGAGGGCGCAGCCTCAACAGTTCAGTGACCTCAGCAGCCTCAGTGGCTCAGTGGCTCAGTGATCCCGTGCGGGAATTCAGTGTTCTCACTCACCTCAGTGGATCAGTGAGATTAGTAACGGCGCGGCTGCTGCACGATCTGCGGCTCAACACCAATCAGGGCGCTGATCTTATTCATTGCGCTATTGCTGAACGTCACCACATAGTAGGGCGAGAGCGGTACCCGTTCACCCGAGCGAAATTGCAGTTCCAGCCGATGCTGGGCGCGGCGCAACACCGTGGCCTGGACACCGACAACCTCACTCAATGGGCGCTCGATAATCACCCGACCGCGAACGCCGTAGCGCGCAATGCGCACCAGGTCGCTGGCGCGGTCAAAGGTGGTAATCGCAAACTGCCCGGCGGTTGCCGCCACAAACATAGTAAAAATGACCAGCAAGGCAACAGCGCCGATCACGCCTTCGGTCACCGGCTGACGCCCAGCATTAATCGCAATAAAAATCGTGCTGATGCCATAAGAAGCCAGCGCAACAAATGCCCAGGCCAGCAGCGGAAAATAGCGTACAGTGAGGGTCTGGCGGGCATCACCGCCGGTTAATTGAAGCGTCATACCGTCTCACGCTGCAAGGCAGCTCCAAGGGTGGCGCTCGCTTTGAGCACCCCATCGGCGTTGCGCGCCCACAATTCGGCAACCACCCGCTCGCCTGCTACCGCTGTCACGCGCCCGCCACAGTGCAACACCTCGCCAAGCTGCGTAGGCGCCACAAAACGGGCGTTCAGTTCGTGCAGGCCACCCGGGCCGACGAACGCCGTCGCCACGCGGCCCAAAAATCCCATCACCAGCATACCATGGGCAATCACAGCGGGTTGGCCGGCAGCATGGGCGGCTGCCGGATCAAGATGCAGCGGATTATGATCACCGCTCGCCGCAGCATACTGCGCAAAATCGGCTGCCGTCAACGGCGCCGTGATCAGTTCAGGGAGTTCCTGGCCAAGCTCGATGGGCATGGTATTGCTCTGTGGTGAATGCGGGACGACGGACGACGGACGACGGACGACGGACGAGTCCAGCTTTGGTCTTTGGTCTTTGGTCGAACGAACTGACAGTCTGTCAGACTATCAGACTGTCTCCCCGCGCACCACGACTACTAACCGATCGACGATCACGAGTTCGCGGCGCTGGTTGTGCAAACTTGTCTCCAGCGTGAGCAGGGCAAATGGCCCGCTGCGCCCCGTCTTGAGCATAACATCGATGATTGTTGGCCGGGCGGTGAGCGTATCGCCCGCGACAATGGGCGCATGATAGGCGTAACGCTGTTCGCCGTGGAGTAAGCGCGGCAGCGGTGCGCCGAGCGCTGCCAACTCGGCCAGGAGCGCCGGGTTGGCCCACAGGCCATAGCAGGTGGCGAGCGTCGGCGGCGCCGGCAGATCAGGCCATCCGGCCGCCTGTGCCGCTACCGGATCGTGATAGATCGGGCGTTCGTCGCCGAGCGCACTGGCCAACCGCCGGATCTGCTCGCGCTCAACCTGGTACGTGTATGGGCCGAACGAACGGCCAATGTGTGATCGATCGATCATATCGCCCCTGCGTCCTGCCGCCTTCAGCCTTCAGCCTTCAGCCTTCATCTCTGGCGCGGGCGCGTAAATCAATGCGGCGGATCTTGCCGCTGATCGTCTTAGGCAATTCGCTCACAAAACTGATCTCACGCGGATATTTGTACGGCGCCGTAAGCTTCTTGACGAAATCCTGTAACTCATGCGCCAACGCGTCCGACGGCGTATGCCCAGGCGTCACCACCACATACGCCTTCACAATCTCATTGCGGGTCGGATCAGGTTTGGCCACTACAGCCGCTTCAGCCACCGCCGGGTGCTCCACCAGCGCGCTCTCCACCTCGAACGGGCCAATCCGATAGCCGGCGCTGATGATCACATCATCGGCGCGACCGACGAACCAGTAGTAGCCTGCTTCATCCATAAACGCCCGGTCGCCGGTGACATACCAATCGCCCCGGTGCGCCGCTGCCGTAGCGTTCGGGTTCTTCCAGTATTCCTGAAACAACCCCAGCGGGCGTTCGGGGCGCACCCGTACGGCCAGATCGCCCTCCTTGCCCGGCGGCAACGGCTGCCCTTCATCGTCGATGATGGCCAGGGTGATGCCGGGCGACGGCGTGCCCATCGAGCCGGGTTTGATCGGCCGACCAGGCATATTCGCGCAGAGCAGCACCGTCTCAGTCTGCCCATACCCATCCCGAATCGTTAGGCCGGTCGCCTCCGCCCAGACGTTGATCACCTCCGGGTTGAGCGGCTCGCCGGCGCTGGTACACGAACGCAAGTGGGTGAATTGGTAGGCTTTCAGGTCTTCCAGCACCAGCAAACGATAGATCGTCGGCGCGGCGCAGAAGGTTGTGATCGGGTAGCGCTGGAGCAGTTCGAGCGTTTCACGCGGATTATACTTGCCGCGCCCATCGTGGACAAACAGGGCCGCGCCCATATTCCACGGCCCGAACAGGCTGCTCCAGGCCGCTTTTGCCCAACCGGTATCGGAGAGGTTCCAGTGCAAATCAGCCGCACTGAGATCGAGCCAATATTTGCCGGTTGTGGCGTGGCCTAGCGGGCACGAAACATGGCTATGCAGCACCATCTTCGGATTACCGACAGTGCCGGAAGTGAAGTAAATCAAACACGGATCGCTGCTCGGCGTCGGCTCGCGCGGGCGCTCCGGCGCAGCAGCGGCAACCAAAGCCTGGTAATCCAGCGCATCCGCAGTTGGGCCATCAATGCTGATCACCAACTCCAGGTCGGGGCACTGATCACGGACAGACGCCAGCTTGGCCGCCCCATCGGCGTCGGTGATCACACAGCGCGCGGCGCTAATCGTCAGCCGATAGACCAGATCTTTGGGGGTCAGTAAGGTTGGGCCAGGCATGGCCACCACACCGAGCTTGATCAAGCCTAACATGCTCTCCCACCATTCAACTACTCGCGGCAAGATGAGCAAGACCCGATCGCCCCGCAGCAAACCGTGCTGCTCCAGGGCATTGGCCAGCCGAGCCGAACGTTCACGGAAATAGGCAAAGCTCAGGTCGCGCTCAGCGCCATCGGGGCCAACCCAGAACATGGCGCGCTGCTGCGGATCATCCGCCCAGCGGTCGATCACATCGTAGGCCCAGTTGTAGTCGGCCGGCGCAATTGTCACATCGTCGTGAGCGGTCATCACGGCCTCCAATGGGTATCGCGGCAGGGCGACACCGGCAGGTTACGGCACCAAACGGGATGCGGGTATAGTAACCCATGAGCAAGTGAAAAGGCAACCTGGCATTGAGTCTATACAACTCGCTGTGGATGTGCTATCCTAGCGCGTACCACAGCCCAAAATCATCAACCTCCCATCACAATCTGACAAACCTACGCCATGTCGTTGCCCGAATAAGAGCAGTTTGCCGATCAGACTGTCAGGAATCAGGAGCAAAGCCATGCGCGCAAAGCCATGCGGGCGTTTTTTGATCATCGCCGTTGTGCTGTTGGCCACGATTTTCACCACAAGCAGTGTAGCGGCCCAGGTTCAGGGCGTGGTAACACCCAATCGGAATATTTTACCCGGCCAGCAAATTGCGATCGAGTTTAGCGGTTTTGAACCGAATAGTGAGGTTATCCGCTGGGTTGCGCCGACGGGGAATGCACGCAGTATCCCCTTTTCAGGCGACATCGTCGCCGATAACAATGGCGTTGCTGCGTGGCATTACACTGTTCCCGATGATGCCCAACCCGGCGTCTGGGCGATCATGGCCCGGGCGAAAAAGGCGCCCAGCAGCACCCGCGCCACGGCCGCCACCTTTCGCGTGCTCTCCGTACGCACCACGGTTGCCGCCACGGCCAGCGTTTCACCCAGCATCGGCAAGCCCCAAACACGTTTTCGGTTCACTGCGCCGGGCTTTCGCAGCGATCAGCGCGTGTATGCCTGGGCCAATGGGCCAAACGATGAGAACATCGATCTCGAAGTGAACATTCAGGCCAATGCCCAGGGTGTTGCCAGTTGGGCGTGGACGGCGCCGGGCGACAGCGCACCCGGACAGTGGCGCATGGTAATCCGCGACACGCCCAATGCCGATGAGCCCCTTCCCGCTCGTTATATCCTCGCTTTTACAATCGAATGATTAACTCCGCCGCGCGGCGCTTGACAAGCCTTTGGCTTGCTGTTACGCTAAGGCGACGGGGCGTGGCTCAGTCTGGTAGAGCACCGCGTTTGGGACGCGGGGGTCGGGGGTTCGAATCCCTCCGCCCCGACCACAGTCGGGAAGTACAGGGAGGGCATGGCCCTCCCTGTATTGTTTGTTCAGCAATTCTTTCTCAACCAAGGATCATTGCGTGGGGCGCGCCTCACGTCGCCAACCTATGTCTACCATCTTGCTGGTTGAAGATGAAACAACGCTCGCCGAAACCTTGCGCTACAATCTGGAGCGCGAAGGCTATACGGTGCAGATCGCCGCTGATGGTGTGCAGGGGCTTGAACTGGCTCGTCGCGACACTCCCGACCTGGTAGTGCTGGATATTATGCTGCCCCGCCTCGATGGGTTTTCGGTGTGTCGCATTCTCCGCCAGGAGAGCGATGTGCCGATCATTATGCTTACCGCCCGCCAGGACGAAGTCGATCGCATCGCCGGGCTCGAGCTTGGCGCCGATGACTATGTGAGCAAGCCATTCAGCCTCGGCGAGTTTCTCGCCCGCGTCCGCGCCATTATGCGCCGTACCGAACGCCAACCGCGGCTCGCCGGGCGCGAGGTTTTGGAGGCCGGTGCACTGCGCGTCGATACCTCCAGTCGTCGGGCATGGCGCGAAGGCGGTGAACTAACCCTGCCGCAAAAAGAATTTGATCTGCTGACCTGTTTGATCCGCAATCGCGGCATCGCGCTCTCGCGCGACCTCTTGCTTGAGCGGGTCTGGGGCCTCGATTTTATCGGCGATAGCCGGACTGTCGATGTGCACATCCGCTGGCTGCGTGAGAAGATCGAACCCGACCCGGCACGCCCGCGCTACATCCAGACGGTGCGCGGCGTCGGCTATCGTTTTGAGGCTCCCGAAGACATAGAGTAGGGCACAATGACACCGCTCGAAATCGTGCTGGCCCTGGCCTTGATCGTCGCAGTGGCGATCCTGGTGCAGCAGCGCCGACGGTCACGCGTCGATCGTTTGCCGCCGACGCGCATCACGCACGCGAATGAACCCGTTGCCACGTCCGTCGCGTCCGTAGCCACCCCCCTTGATGGGGGCCCCCCCCCCCCCCCCACCCCCCCACACAAACCCCCCCCCCCCCCAACCCCCCCCCCCCCACCCACAAGAACAACCCGCCCCCCCCCCGCGCGCACTCCCCAACAGGTTTGATCCCAAAACACCCACACCCCAGTAAAAAAA
>JBBRUG010000035.1:0-26846 GCA_038247995.1 Chloroflexales bacterium
GACCCAGCGTGGTCGCCCCGCCCGCAGCGCCCGTCCCACTCGCCCCGCCCGCAGCGCCCTGAAGGACGCTGCTCAGCATCGGAGTCTGCGGCCGGCGGGCTGAAGCCCTGGGCCGCCGATGCTGCAACTTCTTACTCGCTACGCAGCGGAGCTGCGTGGGCCTGGTTTCGTATTGCCCTGAAACGGAGATCTGCCGATGTTTATGTTACCTCTGCCGCGCTGGATCGCTATCGTTGGCGCCCGCCTCCGCCAGGGTGTACGTGTGCGCGCAATCCGAACCGCTGATGGCGACGCGCTCGCGGCGTTGCTGCTCAGCCTGTCGGCGCGCACATGCTACCTGCGCTACCTGAGCCGACGCACATTCGATACTACATCAGCACAGGCCGAGGCGCAGCAGATTATCCGGCGCAGTCGCGGCGGGATTGTACTGGTTGCCTACGCACCGAGCAACCCGGCAACTCTGCTTGGCCTGGTGGAACTCGTCGTCGATCCCGATAACCCACAAACCGCCGAGATTGCGCTGGTCGTGCGCGATGCCCATCAAGGCCAGCGCATCGGTACGTTGCTGGCACGGCAGGCGCTCTACCTCGCCGAGCGATTGGGCATCACGATGCTGCGTGCAAGCACCTTCGCCAAAAATATCGCCCTGCGCGAACTACTCGATCGGCTCGGCCGCGCAGCGCCCGTAGGGTACGAAGACGGTGTGCTGGAACTCCTTGTGACGATTAAATCGCCTGACTTGCGCTTGAACTGGGTTGCGTAACTACGAGGTGCCCCATGCGTCTATCTCGCCTGATCCTGCTCGCTCTCTGCGGCCTGGTGCTCGCCACAACGCCGGGCCTGGCTGCGCGCCCCGCCGATGCGCCGCCCGTGCTTTCGCTCGCCCCGCCTAGTGCATCCATCGCCGCCGACCAGACCTTCGATGTGGAGGTGCAGATCAGCAATACGACGAACCTTGGCGCGTGGGAGTTCGGCCTAACGTATGACCCGGCCCTGCTCACGCTTGTCGGCGTAACACCTGCGCCCGCATTCGGCGGCAGCACTGATTGTGACGCGGCCCAGGCCCGCTGTGCGCTCACGCTCGGCCCGCGCTTCCGCCGCGACGGCGCCTCGGTTGGCATGGTTTCGCACGGCGCAGCACCGGGCTTCAGCAGCAGCGGGACGATCGCCATCCTGCATTTCCAACCCGCCGGACGCGCCGGCACAACGGCGCTCCAACTCAGCGAGGCGCTGCTGGCCGACCCGCAGGCCAACCCGATCACGCCGCACGTGCAGGCGGCCCGGCTTACGCTGCACGCCGACGGCTATCGGATTTTCTTGCCCACAGCGGCCCAGCGCGCAGGAGGCGCCGAATGATCCAGCGTATTATTGCGGCAACCCTCGCCCTGTTCGCCCTCGGCGCAGCGCTCTGGTTCGGCGGAAGTGTCGCCGCCCAATCCGCCACACCGCCAACCGAATGCCGCCCGGCCGACATCAATTGCGACGGCCAGGTCGATGTGGTCGATCTCCAGCAGATCAGCCAGGCCATCGGCGCGCCGGCCCCGGCCGCCGCCGGCCGCCTCGATGTGAACGGCGACGGGTTGGTCGATCAGGCCGACCTTACCGTCGCCCAGCGCCACTGGCGCGCTGCCACAATCGCCCAGGCCGACGATGCTGACGGGCGGCTGGGGTATGCGGTGGACGACGCCGGCAATGTCTTTGTGCGCTGGCAACTGCCCACCAGCCCCTACGATGTGCCGGTTGAGGTGCTGCGCGAACCGCCGCCCGCCGGCGCGCCCGCTGCCGGCGTCAAGAATGCCGGAGTGGTCGCCACCGTCGCCCCGATCACGGATAACGCCACCGCCCTACCGCTGCTCGGCATTCACTGGGAAACCCTGCGCAACGGCTTTGAAACCGACGCGAACGGCGATCCGGTCGCGCTCGGCAGTATTGCCGAGGTGCATAATTATGTCGAGCAAGGTATTAACCCGATGCTCGCCGACTGGCTGGCCAACCGCGAGCCGGGCGTGGCGCGGGTGTTTGGCCTGGGCTACCAGGACGCCGCCTTTACTGGCACCGGCGTATACACTTACTGGGTGCGCCAGGGCGCGACGCTGCTCGGCCCGCTCACGATCGACACCCGCAAGCGCACCGCCCTGCCCGCCCCGCTCGGCCTGAGCGCCTTCGACGGCGCCGTGGAGATCGAGCCGCGCATTCCCACCGTCGGCGGCGCAGTAAACAGCGCCACGCGCCAGAAGGCGCTGCGCATCGCCCATGCCAATGTGTTCCTCAACTGGAACCTCGACCTTGGCCTGAGTGAAAGCAACCCGATCTGGCCGAACGGCTTCAACGTCTGGCGGCGCACCTGCGATCCCGGGCCGATCAACTGCGGCGGCTGGGAGTTAATTAACGAGTACCCAATCTTCCCGCAGCCCACGCCCAGCGAAACCACCGCCCCGGCAAGCGCCGGCAATGGCGTGCTGAACTTCGGCGCGGGCCTGCACGACTTCGACTATCACTGGGCCGACTTCGACCTGAACACGGCCCAGGCCTATTGCTACAGCGTTACTGCGCTCGACCTGTTCGCTCAGGACAGCCCGCTCTCCAGCCAGGCCTGCCTGCAACCGCCCGACTACCTGCCCACCCAGGCGCCCGTGTTCGAGCGCATCACCACGGTGGAAAATCCAGCCACCGGGCTGTACGACGTAGGCGTAACCTTCAACTTCGACCCCGCTGCGCCGAATAACGCCGATTGGCAAGCCTTCGAGCTGTACCGCGCCCCGTCGGCGCAGGCGCTCTGGCCCGAAGAATGGGAGCGCGTGACAATCTTCTCGCCCGACCGCTGCGGCGAAGACATGGTGATCGGCGACAGCGGCCTGAGCGGCGACGAAGCCTACTGGTACCGCCTGGTTGTGCGCGACCGCGCCGGCAATCTGAGTGCGCCCACGGCACCGGCGCAAAGCAAGCCGCAAGACACCACGCCGCCCGCCGCGCCAACCTTCTGCCCCGCGCCGAACGGCAGCCGGATCTGTCGGGATGCGGACAGCGTAATGGTGCATATCTACCGGCGCTACGAAGCGAATGGCTTCCCGCTCCTGGTTGATCGCGTCCCGGCCGACACCTTCGCTTGGGCCAGTTGGAGCGATCCGTACGCACCGCAGCGCGAAACGACCTTCTTCTACGAACTGCGCGCCGCCGATGCTACGGGCAACCTGAGTGATCTGTCCACCCTCGGCCTCACGAAAGTACTGAGCGTCGGCCAGGCCCAACCACTGACGCCGCCGGTGCTGCAAACCGTGCAGATCGATGCGGGCTACAACGGGCAACTCACCTGGACCGCCGCCGCCGGCGCGAATATCAGCGCATTCAACATTTACCGCGCCCAGGGCGACACCGCGCCGAGCCTAGCCGCGATGAGCCTGATCGCCACTGAGACGCCCGACGATCTAGGCAGCGGCGACGAGAACTACAGCTACACCGATGCTGCCAGTCTGCGCGCCAACGCAATCTACTGGTATGCCGTCGAAGCCGTGTCGGTCGCCGGCGAACGGGTCGCCTCGTCGCCCTACCCGGTGCGTTACGTCAACCTGGATGATTCTTCAGCACGGCCGCAGGAGAGCCTGCTCGTGCGCGCCAACTGGGGCGGCTTCAGCGATCCGCCGGGCGTGCAATTGTACATCCGCGACAACGATATGCCCTTCCCGCCGCAGTGCTGCTACGTGGTCTTCCGCAGTCGCAGCCCGAACGACGGTTTTATTCAGATCACGCCGATCATCCCGTGGGAGTTCCTGGAGCTCTACCTGGACACCGACGTGCAGCCCGGCGACGAGTTTTACTACCAGGTGCTGCGGATCAACGCGGGCAGCTTCACCGGCAACAGCATCGACCCAACCACAGCGCGCGGTGAGATTATCGCCCGCTCATCAGTCGTGCGCGTCACCGACATCCCGCCCGCCGACTACGGCTACATCCCGGCCACTGCGCCGCAGCCCGGCTTCTACATTCCCCGCCCCGGCGATCCGCCCGCTGTGCTGCGCTTCGGCGCCTGGGACGTAACCGTGCGCCAGTACACCAACAGTACCCTGAGCAACCTCGCCGGCACCGGCTTCGTCTCAATCGAAACCACCCCCGGCGCCAACTTCCAGGTACGGGTCGATTTCAGCGGCGTCAATGCGCCTTCCGGCGGCGTCGTGCAATCGGTTTCCGGCAATGCCACGGTGCAGATCGGGCGCACGGCGGTGAATCACCCCGACCGGATCGCCTACTACCTGGAGAATATGCGCCTCGACCCGACCGGCGCGCGGGCCGACCTGACGATCACCGCGTTCGGCCCCGACTTCCGGCGCTACACGCTGGCCAATAGCGGGCCGGGCGCGGCAACCGTCGTGCGCCAGGCCAACACCTTCTTCGCCGACCGCTCGCTGCGCTTCAGCCAGACTGTGCCGGTGGATCAATCCTGCCTGCAACCGCGCGCCAACCTGGCCTTCCCCTTTGTGCTCAGCGATTGGGCGCTGACGATTGTGCCCACCGCCGACTTTACAGTGAGCGAAACCGGGGTGCAATTCGGCTCGACCTGCACGGTTTATCAGGATCGTTTCAGCGGGCTGGAGTACGGTGATGAGCCGGTGCCGGCGCAACTGAACTACCGCAACGACCATTATCTACGCGGGATCTACGCCAGCACGCAGCCGGCGAGCTACAGCAAGGTCAGCGGTCTGAGCGGCACCTGGGCCAACCTGCTGCCGCTGCCTTACACCACGGCCTTCCCCTTCGGCTTCGAAATCAGCGGCGGCATCCGCGCCATCCGCTTCACCGACGGCGTGCTGAGCGACGGCGAACTGCTCAACGGCGACCTAAACTTCAGCTACCGCACCGCCACCAACAATGCCACCCTCGACACCTTCAGCGGCACATTCAGCCGCCTGTCGATCGCGCCCAACGGCGCCCTGACCGGCGACATCAGCAGTACCGACCCGCTCGGTTGGACGGCCTTCAGCGTTGCAACAGGCGATTACTTCCTCTACACGCCGGCTACGCTCACCGACGCCGCACCCAGCGCCGCCTGGCCGGCCTCGCTCGGCACCAGCGCCAGCGGACTCAGCGGGGATGAACGCGAGCAGCCGGGGCTCAACGCCCACCAGCACAACCTGAACTGGTTGGCCTGCCCCACGCCCGCTGATCCTGCGGAACCGATCTTCCCCGCCAATGCAGAAAGCGACGTGGATCTGTACGTCCGCCGCGGCGGCGTGAGCGGTTCGGTAGAAATGCAGCCGCCCGGCGACGGGGTGGATGTGAGCCTGGCCGCATACCAATGGCGCTTCACCAGCTTCGCCCAGAGCTGGCTCGACAACTGGCCGACCGCCAACGCCACCACCGGCGACATCACCCTGCCCTACCCCGCCGACGTGACCTTCAGCTTCGACCAGTTGCTGCTCGACGAAAGCGGCTGCGTGGTGAGCGGCAGCGTCTTGCCCCGCGAAGAAGAACTGGCCTACTGGCAGCTCACCATTCGGCCCTGGGCGCTGTTCTTCGACGACGCGAACAAGCTCTGGATCGAGCTCGAAACAGCGATCAGCAACCTGGAACGGATCGACGGCGCAGCGAGCGACCCGCAAGTCGCCATTGCCGCCGCCTTCAACCCCAACGGCACCTTCCACGACGGCGAAGTGTATGCACAAGACACGGTCTACACCGTGGACGACTTCTACGTCGTGCTGAACGACCTGCGCCTGAGCAACTACACTGCCGCCGTGGGCAGCCGCGAGCGGCCGGGGTGGGATGCGGCGGCCACGCTGGCCCCGGCGCCGTGCCTGCCGCAGAGCGTGGGCTGTAGCGCCACGCCGGGCCTGGAGGGCGGGTTTGTCGAACTGGAAGCCGGCGTCTACCTGCCGTTCTTCGGCGAGGCGACCGACCCCAACGCCGACGCGATCTACCTGCTCGGCACAAACGCGTATGTCGGCTTCAACCGTCGCCCGCTCGCCGAGCGCGAAATCAGCCCGGCGCTCGATATTCGCCTCCAGTTCGAACTGCTCTACGCCCAGGCCCAGAGCGACGGAACGGCGAGTCGCTGGGTGGGGCTGGCCACCGACTCGGGGCGCGACATCAGCATCCTCGACAGCAAACTGGTCGAAGTAACCATCGCCGAAATCCCCAACACGCTGGTGGTCGAACCCACGGAAGCGCGGCTCTTCTTCGGCTTCCCATCGGCCACAGCCGCCTTCCTGGCCGCCGACGAAGCCTGGAACACCCTGCCCGGCAACAGCCCCGCGCCCAACCAGACGGCGCTCGAAACCCGCTTCCGCAACTGGTGCGCAGCAGGAACCGCCGGCGACGATACGGGCGCATTCTTCGACCTTGGTTCGGCGGGCTGGGATTGCGACCTGGAGGCGGAACTGGCCGCGCATCTGGCGCGCACCAAGAATCTCACCGACTACCGCACGCTCACCGACGGCATCGACGACCAGCTCGACCCGGTGGAGGGCATCGTCACCGACTGGCTGCCCGAAGCACGCTTCGCCGATGTCCACATCGGCATTCCGGTATTTGCCGAGAAGCTGAACAGCACCCCGTTGCAACTCCAGTGGGTGCGCGGCGACGCCACCGTCGTGCCGATCCGCGACGGCGACGGACGGATCGTGGACGGCGAACTGGATCTGCTCCAGATGGACAGCTACGTCACGATCTACAACGGCGAGCGCAGCGGCGACGACGCGAAGGTGCTGCTGAACGGCGACATGTCGCTGGAATGGGACCCGCAGGGCTCATTCTACCTGGCCGCCGAAGACCTCTACACGACGCTGATCGACCTTGATGTGCGCCTGGACGCCGACCTGCGCCTGCTCTTCGACATCGACGACCTTGGCTACGGCATTGAGGGCGGGATCACCATGTACGACATCGAAACCGAGGTGGGTGAGATTACGCGCGTCGGCGCGGTGGCGGGCTTCACCGTGCGCAACAACGGCATCTACCTGCTCTACGTCGGCGCCGAGTTAGACATGTGGATCGATTTCGAAAATATCGGCAACATCAATGTGGGCGGCTCGTTCCTGTTCGGGCGGCTCGACCCGAACAGCCCGGTGCTCGAACGGCAGTACGCCGACGTACTGGATGCGCTCGGCGAGGCCAACGGCGCGATCCAGGGCGCATACATGCAGGTGTATGCCAACAACGTGCCGATCTTCGAACTGCTGGGCAGTTGCCCCGGCGTGAAGATCAGCGGCGGCGGCGAAGTGGCCTTCTGGATTTTTACCGAAATCGACGGCCCCGACACCGCCTGGGGCGTACGGCTGGGCGTGAATGCCACCGGCAAAGCGCTCTGCGTCGCCTCGGTGAAGGCCAGCGTCACCCTGCAACTAGACAACGACTTCGGCGAAGCGGGGCTCGATCTGAGCGGCGAGGCGTGGGCTGGAGCAGGCTGCGGCTTCTGCGAGCCGGAGGAATGGCGCACCCAGGCCGACGTGCGCAACGACAAAGGCTGCCTGAAGTGCATCCTGACCCTGGAATTCCTCGTGCCGTTGCGCGGATCGCCCACCGAACCGGAGTTCGATTTCAGCGGCGAGTGTCCATTTTAGGTACGCCGTAGCGACGACCCGAGGGGTCGTCGCTACGGCGCATCGGGAACGGTCGTCCGTCGTCCATCTCCATCACAAAGGTCTCACCATATGCGCCAGATCATATTGCTCATCATCATTGCCAGCCTGTTGCTCGTGCCCGCGCCGGCACAAGCACAGGCGCCCGCACTGAACCTGACGGTGACGACGGACATTCCTGCCGGCCAGGCCGTGCGCCCAGGCCAGGCGGTGATCTACACGGTAACCCTGACCACGAGCGGCGGCAGTACACCGCTGGAAACGCGGATCACGAACACGTTACCTGAGGGTGTTGCGCTCGCGGGCCAACCCGAGGCGCGGGCGCAACCGGCGCAGGCCGCCACCCCGCTGGTGGTGCAGATACGTGAACAGACCATCGGCTGGCGGGGCCTGCTCAACCCGAACAGCACGCTCCAGATTCGCATTCCCACCCGCGTTGAAACGTGTTGGGGCGGCACGCGCACCCTGCGCAACCAGGCCGGCGCACTGCGACCGAACGGCGCCACCGTGCAGTCCGGCGTGCAACTCAGCGTGCAGTGCGCCCTGGCCGACATCGATGCAATCGCGGTGCGCCAGCGGATTGTACGCAGCGGCGCCGCCGGCTGGATGCCTTATGATTCGGCGTTGCTGCCCAATCGTAGTTTCACGCTGCAAACCAGCTTCCGCAACACAGCGCCCGTGCCGGTACTGCTCGGCGTCGGCTTGCCGCGCCAGTTCAACCCAACTGAACCACTAATCGACGTGACACAGGCCACAGTGCGCGCCCAGCGCATTCAGTATCTGGCCCTGGAGCCGGGCGCAGAAGGCCACGTCGAACATAGCTTGCGCGCCGATCCGCGCCTGTTCCGCACAGCCCAACTCACCGACGACGTAGACCTGACGCTCAGCCTGACCTACTGCCTGATCGCCGGCGGCACACAGATCTGCAACGACAGCGCCGCCGCCGAACCGGCTGCCGCCGTCGCCGCCTGCCTGCCCGCCGATGTCGTCCAGATCCAGATTCCCTGCCCCGACCCCGAAACGCCGCCCAACGACACCGGCACGATCACGACAACGCTGCCCTTCCGCCCCAACGATCTCGGCGACGCGCCCGACAGCAGCAACCACGCCGGGGTTGCGATGGAAGCCTACCCAGGCGTCCAGGCCAACTTCCCTACCGTGTTCAACCGGCTCCCCGGCGACGCGCCCGGCCCGCTCCATCGCCGCCCGCAACCAGTGCATCTGGGCGCGCAGGTGAGCCTGGAGGCCGAAGCCGACAGTGGCCCCGACGCGGACCCGACCAACAACCTACTGCCGCTGCAAAATCAGGCCGACAACGACCGCTACGACGACGGCTTTAGGCGTAACAATGCGCGCTTTGAACAGTGCCGGCCCGCCGAACTACAAGTGCAAGTCACGCTACAATCGGCGGCGGTAAAGCAGGCGCTGCGTGATCGCGGCATTACCGAGCTGTACCTGAACGGCTGGGTAGACGGCAACCGCGACGGCGATTGGAACGACATCCGCGCCTGTGCGCCGAACCTACCGCCGGCCCAGGAACACTTTCTGGTCGATTTCCCGATCGCGCTCGGGCCGCTCACCCCCGGCCCCAACCGGCTGACGATCACCGCCAACGTGCCGACGCTCTGGCTCGACGATCTGGCCAACCAGCCGGCGTGGCTGCGGCTCACGTTGAGCGAAACGCCGGCGCCGAAACTGCCGCAACGCACCTACGGCGATGGGCGCGGGCCGCAGAGCGGCTATCGCCTGGGCGAAACCGAAGATTACCTGCTCCAGCCGGCGGCTCAAGCCGATCTGCGCGTCACCCAATCCGGTGCGCTGACGCGCGAACTCCCCGCCGATGTGCGCGAAGCGATCCTGGGCGACCTGATCGGCCAGTACCGCATTACTTACACCAATGCCGGTGATCAGCCGGCGCGTAATGTGACGCTCACCCAGGTTATCGAGGCCTTCGGCGGGCGGCGCGCTGAACTGGCCTTTGTGCAGGCACCCGGACTCCCCACCGATGCCGTGCGCGTTACGGGCGACCGCCTGAACATCAGCGTGGGTGACCTGGAACCGGGCGCAACCGGCGCGGTCGTCGTCGGCTGGCGGGCGAGCGGCCCCGCAGCCGGCCTCGCCCAGAGCGCCGAGGCGTACACGGCGCGTGTTGAGGCCACCGCCACGGGTACGCCAAGCCGAACGACTCGCACCACGCTCGCCGAAGCAACAATTGCACCGAGTTTCACCTTCCGCACGGCCGGCAGCCCGGTCAGTGCGCCGCGTGGAATCACCTGCCGCAACAGCGTCGAACTGCTCGGTCAGGGCGAACCGGGTGCCGCTTTGCAGATCGGCGTCGGCATAGGTGCGCCGGCAACGAACGCCGTTGTCGATACGAACGGGCGTTGGAGCGCCACACTGAATAATCTCGCGACTGGCCTGAACATCATCGAGGCGCGCACTGCCGACGGGACAAGTGCCCGTGCGCCCCTGCTGGTAGACCCGAATCTGTCCTTCGATCCGCTGAGCTTGGCCTTCAGCGCCGCCGAGCAGACCTTCGGCGCCGATTGGCGCATCCGCAACGGCCAGCCGCAGGGTTGGAGCGTCGATCTGCCGCCTGGAGCAACCAGCGCAACGGTGGGCGTGAACCGCTGCGGCACAGGCGCAGCAACCATCAGCTTGAATGTGGGTGGCACGCCCATCACGTTGAGTGATAGCGACAGTGACGGGCGCTCCACCGGCATGATCACGCTGGGCGGTGCGGCAACAAACCAGGCCGGCGAGTGGTTGCTGAACGTACGCCAGGGCGCGTTGGAGCGCAGCTACAGCGGCCGGATCGCCCAGAGCGTACCGGGCCTGGTCAGCGCCCAGGGCAGCGGGTTGGCCCTGAGCGACGCAACCGTGACTCTCCTGCGCGAACAATCCCTGGTCGGCGCAAACAGCTCCGCCACGCTAAACACCGCTATTGATCCGCGCACAGGTACGCCCGCCGTGCAAACCACCGCCAGCGCCGGCGCCTATCGGTTCGCGCCGCCGACCGGCGACTACCGGCTGCTCGTCACCCGCACCGGCTACCAGCCCTACCGCACACGCAGCATCAGTGTCGCTTCCGAGCCGATTGCGGAACCGATCCGGCTCACACCACTCGTAAGCGCCGAGCCGAATGTACGCATCAGCATCGGTGATGCCGGGTTCAGCCAGGCGCAGATCGAAGTGTCGCCGGGCGCCGTGATCGAGTGGATCAACCTCGACATCGTTGAGCACACCGTTACCGCCGCCGACGGCACGTGGGACAGCGGCGTACTACAGCCGGGCGAGCGTTACGTGCTGCGGCTGAACCGGCCCGGCGCCTACAGCTACAGCGACGACCTGAACCCACTCAACAGTGCCACAATCACCGTTACCGCCGCCGGCCCAACGACGATCTACTTGCCGCTCGTGCGCCGCTGATCGCTGCACACAGCTGATGTTTGGTGTGTTCTGCGGCTGGTTCCGCATCGGGATGCAATCCGAACACGACGCCATCGGGCGGAGCGTGCTCCGCCCGATGGAATGCCGGTATGCCGGTATGGTCTGCGTAATCGGCGTAATCGGCAGATCGTTTGCCCGCGTATGCTACAATGGCGCGCAATTACTGCTCATACCAAATAGTCGCTTGAGGAACATATGCATTTTCCGCGCGCCAGCGGCATCCTACTGCACCCGACATCGTTGCCCGGCCCATGGGGTATCGGCGATCTAGGGTCGGCTGCTTATCAGTTTGTTGATTTTCTCACTGCGGCCGGCCAGCAACTCTGGCAGATCTTGCCGCTCGGCCCCACCGGCTACGGCGATTCGCCCTACCAGTGTTTCTCGGCGTTCGCCGGCAACCCGCTGTTGGTAAGCTTTGAGCCGCTGATCAACGCCGGCCTGCTCAACTATGATGAGATCGCCGCCGCCGCCCAACCATACGGGGCAGCGCTTAACTCGAACCAGATCGACTATGGCGCGGTGATGCATTTTAAGCTGCCGCTGCTGCGCGAGAGCTTCACCCGCATGCGCGCCGGCGGCGCTCCTCAACTTGCCGAACAGTTCGCCGCCTTTTGTAGCGCAAACGCCGGCTGGCTCGACGATTATGCGCTTTTTATGGCACTCAAAGCGGCGCACGACGGGGCGAGTTGGTCGAACTGGGAGCCGGAACTGCGTACGCGCAAGGCTGCCGCACTGCGCCAGGCCAGTAAGGATCTCGCCGAACCGATTGTGCTCCAGCAGTACCTTCAGTTCCTGTTCTTCGCCCAGTGGACACCACTGAAGGCCTACGCTAACGAGCGCGGGATCACAATCATTGGCGATGCGCCGATCTTTGTCGCTTACGATAGCGCCGATGTCTGGGCCAACCCCAAGCTGTTTTTCCTCGATGCTGAAGGCTTGCCCACGGTTGTCGCCGGGGTGCCGCCAGATTATTTCAGCGCCACCGGCCAGCTTTGGGGCAACCCGCTCTATCGCTGGGATCGCATGGCCGACGCGGGGTATGCCTGGTGGATCGCCCGCCTGCGCCAGACGCTCAGCACCGTCGATATTCTGCGTCTCGATCATTTCCGCGGCTTTGAAGCCTACTGGGAAGTGCCCGCTAGTGAGGCCACGGCGATCAACGGCCGCTGGGTGAAAGGCCCCGGCGCGGCGCTCTTCAGCGGGCTCCGCGATGCTCTGGGCGACTTACCGATTATCGCCGAAGACCTGGGCTTGATCACGCCTGAAGTAGATGCCCTGCGTGCAGCATTCGACCTGCCGGGCATGAAGGTGTTGCAGTTCGCCTTCGGCGACAACGCGACGAATATGTACCTGCCACATAACTACGAGCAGAGTACTGTCGTGTATACCGGCACCCACGACAACGATACCACAATCGGCTGGTTCCACACCGCACCGCAGCACGAGCGCGAGAATGTGCAGCGCTACCTCGGCCGCGACGGCCGCGATATCGCCTGGGATCTGATCCGCCTGGCCCAAATGTCCGTCGCCGATATGGCCGTCTTTCCCCTGCAAGATGTCCTGCGCCTCGACGGCCACGCGCGCATGAACACGCCCGGCCGCGCCGACAGCAACTGGACTTGGCGCTACACTGCGGATCAACTCAATGATGGCCTCGCCTTCGGCCTGCGCGTGCTGACCGTGACGTATGGGCGCTTCACTGAAGCCTGACAGTCGGACAGTCGGACAGTCGGGCAGTCGGGCAGTCGGGCAGTCGGGCAGTCGGGCAGTCGGGCAGTCGGGCAGTCGGGCAGTCCGCAGTTATCAATTCAGTGAGTTCTACCACTTTACCGCTCTACCACCCACCCGCTCAGTGCCAAGGAAAAGCTACATCGATGCCCAATTACGCTGCCCGCCTGCAGAAGATATGTGCGCAGATGGAGGCGCAGGGCATCGATCTGATGTTCTTGCCGCGCTCGGCTAGCCTGGTCTACCTTACCGGCATTCCCCGCGACGAGCCGAACTACGGCAACACCGTGCATCCCGGCGAATGGGTCACTGGCGCGTGGCTCGCCCCCGGTAAGGCGCCGATCCTCACCCTGCCGCGCATGACGGCCGAGTTTCACCTGGGTGTGAACGACTTTGATGTGCGCATCTTGCCCGATACGGCCGACCCGCTGGAGTTGCTGCGCCGGGTGTTCAGCGATCTCGGCGTTCAATCGGGCGCGACAGTTGCCCTGGAAGAACGGGCCTGGGCCGAAACCGTGATCGGCATCCAGGCGGTACTCGGCACGATCGATCTGCGCTCGGCAGCCCAACTGATTATGCCGCTGCGCATGATCAAGGACGCCGATGAGATCGCGCTTATGCGCGCGGCCGGCGTGATCACCGAGAAGGCCTATCAGGCGACGCTGGGCCAACTCAAGCACGGCATGACCAATCTCGACCTGATCACCGAGGTGAACTACCAACTCCGGCTGCACGGCGCAACCGGCCCGTCGTTCGTCACGTCGTTCTACAACATGGGCCCGCATTACCCCTTCAACTTCCAGAACCGCGAAGAAGTGCTGCGCCTGCCGCTCAACCCGCCGGTCGCCGTCTCGTACGATTTCGGCGCGGTGCTGCACGACTACTGCTACGACTTCGGGCGCTCGGTCTTCTTCGGCGCGCCGAGTGCGGAGTATCGCCGCGCCTACGCACTGGTGATGGAGGCGCAGGCAGTCGGGATCAAGGCGCTCTACGCGGGCAACACGGCCGCCCAGGCCGACGCTGCGGCGCGCGCCGTGATTGAGGAAGGCGGCTACGGCGCAGCATTCCGCCACCGGCTTGGCCACGCGATTGGCCTTGATGTCCACGAACGACCCTGGTTGCTCGCCGGCGACGACACAATCCTCCAGCCGGGGATGTGCTTCACTGTCGAGCCAAGCATCTTCTTACCGCATCACTTCGGCGCGCGCGTCGAGGATGTGGTGGTTGTCGGCACTAACGGCGGCGAGCCGCTGACGAGCGGGTTTCAGGAATTGTCTATTGTGGAATGACGCATGGGCGCTGTGCGCTGGGTGCTTCCGTGGTAGCGTCGTAGATTACAATATCAGAGGCGCTGTTGTTTACACGACTGTGCCCCGATCTACCTCTGACCTACCCGGGGAACCCTGGTATGCGTTTTCTCCTCTGCTTGGCCTTGTTCGGTTTCGCCCTGACGCTGCCCGCCAACGCCGCTGCCCAAGACGCCAACTCGATCAGCATCACCGACCGCGGTACCTTCATCGTCTTCCCCGACCGGATCAGCTTCAACGCCCAGATCAGCGCCGCCGCCCCGATCACCGAGGTAGTGCTGGAGTATGGCGTTGATAAGCGCACCTGCGGCGACATGGTCGCACGGGCCTTCCCAACCTTCCGCCCCGCCAGTACAACGCTCGACGTAAACTGGACCTGGGAAATGAACCGGACCGGCTCCGAGCCGCCTGGCGCAGTGATCTGGTACCGCTGGCGGGTAACCGACGCCAACGGTACGACGAATGTCTCGCCTGAACAGCGGGTAACCTGGCTCGACAACACCTACGGCTGGCAGCAGATCAGCCGGGGCGACCTGACGCTGCATTGGTATGCCGGGCCGCCCGCATTCGCCGAGGAACTGCTCGCAACCACCGTGTTCGGCGTGGAACAACTGGCCGAGTTTACCGGCGTGCGCCCGCAGGCGCCAATCGATGTCTACATCTATGGCGCAAGTCAGGAGATGCGCGACGCGATCCTCTACGAGCCGAGTTGGGCCGGCGGCGTAGCCTACCCGGCCAACAACATCACGATTATCGGCATTAGCCCTGAGTATATCGAGTGGGGCAAACGCACAATCGTTCACGAACTAACCCACCTGATTGTTGGGCAAATGACCTTCTCGTGCGGGCGCAATGTACCCACCTGGCTCGATGAGGGCATTGCGGTGTATGCCGAAGGCGGGCTTGATCCCTTCGCCGATTTGCGCTTCCGCAACGCAGTTGCCGCCAACGAACTGCTCTCCGTGCGCGCGATCAGCAACGGGTTCTCGGTGCATCCTGATCTCGCTGATCTCGCATACTCGCAGTCGTACAGCATGGTGAGCTTCCTGATCGAGAGTGGCGGCACGGCGCTATTGCTGCAACTGTTCGAAAACCTGCGTGCCGGCATGAGTGTGGAGGCCGGGATCGAGCAGGCGTACGGCTACAACCTGGACGAGTTCGAGCGGCGCTGGCGGGCATGGCTCGGCGTACCGCCTGCTACCGCCGCTGCGGAACAGCCAACTGCGCTCCCCACCCCGATCCCGACCTTCGCACCGATTGCCGCCGCGCCCACCGGGCCTGCCCTCGTACGCGCAACACGTGATGAACCGCTGAACGCCGCCCCAATTGAACCGACAGCCACGATAGTTGCCGCGCCTGCCGCTCCCGAGGCGCCCGCGCCGACGATCAGCGCCGTGCCGGTGGCCGAAACCGCGCCGACCAACGATGTACGCGCCGGCTTGCGGATGTTCATTTTCGGCCTGGTACTCGTTATCGGCGTGCTGTTTGTGCTTGCCGCCGGATTAATGGTGCTCGGAGGGCGGCGATGATCTCGAAACTCAACAGATCGTTCCGCGTATTGCTCCTCTTTTTGCTGGCCCTGAGTGGCTGTGCAGCGCCTCAGGGCCAGGCTGCGCCACCGCCGGCAGCACTCCCGGCGGCTGAGGCTGTTGCGACACCCGAAGGCACGGTTGCCCCGGCTACACCCACGCGCATGCCTACACCCGAACTGCCGCAGGCGACACCTTTCGCTACCCCGCGCCCGCAGGCCGGAATCTTCGAAGATCGGGCGATTGGCGTGCGGGTCGATTACCCCTTCTTCTGGAATAGCAGCGCCGGAGCGGTGCCGGGCGCAATGGTGCAACTCGCCAACCAGCCCAACAATACGTTCCTGTTGATCCTGCGCACGCCGATTAACAACGACCAGGAGTTAGAGGCGGCCGCCCGCCCGCTGCACAGCCAGATCAGCAATTGGTTGGGCGAGATCGATGAGGTGAGCAGCACGGCCGCAACCGTGGCGGCGGATCTACCGGCATGGCGCAGCGAACATCGGCGCGTGTTTCCCGAATACTACAATTTTGCGCTCAAGCTGCGGATCAGTTCGGTGGCCAATGGCCGCCAATTGATCACCCTGGCTGCCTACGGTGAAGAGCGTTATGTCGATGGTGAACAGGATACAGTCGAGCAGATCTTCAACGGGATCACCCTTTTTGAGCCGGAAGTGTTCGGCATCCCGCGTAGCCAGGCTTTTGTTTATGCCGAACGGGAAGCGATCAACCCGGTCATCTACGATCCCGCCACTGGTATGGGCGACCGGCGCGTGTTCAGCGGCCTGGTGTCGCTTGATCCCACGCTCCAAGTACAACCCGAGTTAGCCGAGAGCTGGACAATCAGCGCCGACGGCACGGTCTACACCTTCTATCTGCGCCCCAATGCCCGTTTCCACAACGGTCGGCCGGTTGGGGCCGCGGATGTGCGCTACGCATGGGAGCGCGCATTGGCGCCGGAAACCGGTTCGGAGATTGTGCTGACGTATCTTGGCGATATTGTCGGCGCCGCCGAGCGCCGGGCCGGCAATGCGGCTGAAGTGGCCGGATTGCGGATCATCGACGACCAGACGATCGCGGTGACGTTGAACGGCCCGCGCCCGTACTTTCTGCACAAACTTACCAATGCCCCAGCGGTGGTGGTTGATCGGGCGAATGTTGAGCAGGGCGACGAATGGTATCGCACGCCCAACGGCAGCGGGCCGTATCGGTTGATCAGTTGGGAGGCGGGCAAGGCCAAAATTTATGCGCGTAACGAGAACTTCTACGCCGAGCCGCCGGCGATTCCGTATCTGATCGGGCGGCTGGATGTGGGCTACGATGCGGTGTATCGTTACACCCTGGGCGAACTCGACCAGGTGCGCCTGGAGAGTTACGAGCGCGAATTGCTCACGAACCCCGAGCTGAACCTTCAGGCCGATCTGCGTGAAGGCGTGCCGCTCTGCACTTCATTCGTCGCGCTCGACACGACGCGCCCGCCCTTCAACGATCCGCAAGTGCGCCAGGCGTTTGCGCTGGCCGTCGACCACACCATTTATCGTACCCGCGCGATTGAAGGCGCCAACCTGCCGGCGCGCGGCCTGCTTCCGCCCGGCATGCCCGGATCGACAGCAGATCTTGTTGGCGCAAGCTTCGATCCTGAAGCAGCCCGCCAACGCCTAGCCGCCGCAGGCTACGCCGCCGATACACCCTTGCCGCCGCTGACGCTTACGAGCAGCGGCTACGGTTTCTGGACTGAACCAGGCGTCGGCGTGCTCGTCCAAATGTGGGAGGAAACGCTTGGGGCGACGATCCAGATCGAGCGCCGCGAGCCGGTAGTCGCCGCCGAAACTACAACCCTCGAAGAAGGCCATATTCGCTTCAGCGAGTGGTGCGCCGACTACGCCGACCCGGAGAACTTCGCCGACGCGCTTTTCCATTCGACAGCTCAGCAGAATATCGGGCGCTATGCCAATGCCGATGTGGACGGCCTGTTGGAACAGGCGCGCAGTGAACTGGACGTAAATCGTCGGCTGGAACTGTATCAGCAAGCCGAAGCGCTCATCGTCACCGACGGCGGCGCGATCTTCCTCGACCATCGCATCGACGCCTACCTCGTTGCGCCGCGCATCAGCGGAACCGCACATGCCCTGGGCGCGGTGCCGATTGAACGCTATTTGCGCTTTGCAGAGTAACGCAATGCAAATGGCCCGTTGCAGCTTGGCTGCAACGGGCCTTTTTGGTATGGTCTAGCTAAACCGCCCGGCGACCGAAGATCAGCGCGGCGACGAAGAAGACCAGGAACAGTACGAACAGGAACTGCGCGATCGAGGTGGCCGCGCCGGCGAGGCCGCCAAAGCCCAACACACCAGCGATAATCGCGACTACGAGAAACATAATTGCCCAGCGAAGCATGTTATTCTCCTTACATCCTTACATCAGTCAGCTACGCAAACGATACGCTTTTAGGTAAGCAAGTTGTGTGCCAGGGTGAACGCCATGGGCGCGCGTGACACCAGATCAAGCGCGTACCTTGCCACCCCGGCAGGGAGTTCTTCCCGTATAATAAATCTATGCGCTACTTCCTTGGCCTTGGCAGCAATATTGCGCCGCACCGGAACATGCCCCGCATGGTGCAGGCGCTGCTTGAATTGGCGCCCACGCTTCACCTGGGCCGCATCGTGGCGACGGCGCCGGTCGGGGTGGTCGGTGATGCATTCCTGAACACAGTGGCCTGTATTGAACTTGATCTGCCCGCCGCCGACCTGAAGCGGGTCTGCAATGCGCTCGAAACCGCCTTCGGGCGCGATCGCGGCGCGCCGGGCAGCAAAACGAAGAGCCGCACCGCCGATATCGACCCGCTCTTTGGGCTTGCGCCGAACACCCGCGTTGTGCCGAGCGAACTGCTACCCAGCGAGCCATACACCCGACCAATGCTGCTCGAACTGATCGCCGCGCTGGGCCTGACGACGAGCGCCGAGACGCCGGAACTGGCGCCCGGTGTGAGGCTGCCCTTCCACGACCTGAAGCTTGGCAACGCGCCAGTGACGATTATGCGGAGTATTCAGGATTCAGGCTTCAGGCTTCAGGAACTGACCGCTTGAATCCTGAATCCTGGAAATTAAGGAGTCCCTGTGTCACTTGAACCTTCATCTCGCCCGGCAGCGCTGGTCACCGGCGGCGCGATCCGGCTCGGTCGTGCAATCGCGCTGGCGCTTGCCGACGCCGGCTACGATCTTGTGGTGCATTACGGCCGCTCAGCTGAAGCCGCCGAAGCGACCGCTGCCGAGATCCGTGCGCTCGGTGTGGCTTGCCATCTCGCCCCGCTCGATCTGGCTGATGTGGAGGCTATTCCCGCCTACATGGCTGCCGTACGCGAAGCGATGCCGAAGCTGCGCGTCCTGGTCAATAGCGCCTCGGCCTACACCCAGGCCACGATCGGCACAACGACAGCCGCGATCTTCGACGAGCAGTTCAACATCAATCTGCGCGCACCCTTCTTCCTTACCCAGGCCTTTGCCCAGCAGGTCGAACAGGGCCATGTGATCAACATCATTGATAACAAGATCGCCTTTAACCAGCACGAGTATGCTGCCTATCTGCTGGCGAAGCAAACTCTCGTTGAGTTTACGCGCATGGCCGCGCTGGAGTTCGCCCCGCGCATCGCGGTGAATGGCGTGGCCCCTGGTGTGGTGTTACCCGCCACCACGCGCAGCGACGAGTACGTCGCCTGGCGCATTCAGGGCATTCCGCTGCGCCGCCAGGGCGACACCGCAGATATCACCGGCGCGATCCGCTACCTGCTGAGCAGCGTGTTCGTTACCGGCCAGGTGCTTGTGGTGGATGGCGGTGAGTCGCTGACGAATGTTGGCCAGAACGCCGCGCAGTTCGATCAGGACAAGGTATGAAGATTATCGGTTTTTCGATCAATCCGCTCTTCCCCGACCGCGTGATCGGCGGCTCGGCCAAACACCAGCGCACCGTGCTCACCCACCTCGGCGAGCTTGGCCACGATGTGACGGTGCTCTGCACGCGCCACCCCGCGGCGCAGCCCTTCCGCTGGCACGCGAAGGTGGAAGTGCTGCCGGTGCTGCCCTTTAAGCAACCTTTCCCTGAGCCATACGCCGTGCCGGCCTATCAGATCGCCGAGATCATCCAAACCGTCGGTGATCGCCTCGCCACGGCCGACCGTTTCTACATGCACGATGGTGAACTGCTTGTGCCGTTCCTGTACCGCAACGTGCCGACCGTGATCTCGCTGCGCGACAATGTTTACCCCGAGACGATCCTGGGCAGTTTCCTGTTCAGCGCCGACACACTGATCGCGATTGCCGAGTACTCACGCCAGGTGTACTTGCACACAGCAGGACGCTTCCTGACCGAACTGCCGCAGCGGACGATCACGATCAACAACGGGATCGATTTTAGTCAGTTTCGCCCCGGTGCGCCGGCCCGGGCCATCCGCGATCTGGTCGGCATCGATCCTGCGCAGCATTTCGTCGTGCTGCACCCGCATCGCCCCGAAATAACCAAGGGCCTGGCGCAAACGATCGCCGTCGCCGATGCGCTGGTGCATCAGTATGGCTGTTCAACGCTGCGTGTGCTTGTGCCACGCTGGTACGACGAGAAGATCGCCCCCGACGTGCGCGAGTTCTACCACGCGGCGCTGGAAACGATCGCGGCACGTGGGTTAAGCGAGCACTTCGTGTTCCACGATTGGGTGCCGCAGAGCCTCATGCCCGACTATTACCGGCTCGGCGATGTAACACTCGTGCTTGGTTCATTTGTTGAGGCGTTCGGCAATGTGGCCTACGAATCGCTGGCCTGCGGCACGCCGGCAATTGTGGCGCGGGTAGCTACTCATCGGTCGCTGCTCCCCGACGAACTAGTGGATAAAGTCCACTACGACGACAACGCCGGCGCTGCCGCGATTGCCGCCGCGATCTGGCGCGAACAACGGCGCACCTCAGCGGCGACAATGGCCTACCTGCACAAACATTTTGCGATCGAGGCCCAGCTTGAAGCCTACGCCCAGGCGATTGTGAACGCAAAAAAAGTACCGCCGGCGCCCACGCGGGTTACACCGCTGAGCGCAGAAACAGCCTACATCCTGGCGCCGTGGTGCTACACCTGGGGTGATGGCATGGTCTTCCACGACTTCCAGGCCCGCCATGAGCGCGTCCCACTCTTGAGTGCATTGGTGCAGGCCCATCCGGCCGGCTTCACGCCAACACAGGCTGCGACAGCCGGTGCCGCTGCGGCAATGCTCGATAGCTGGTATCGGGCGGGGTATGTGACGCCGAGATAGGATTCAGGCGGCAGGCGGCAGGCGGCACCCTTCGATACATGCTCCGCGCTACTCAGGGGGCGCAGGCAGATACCCACCTCACCGGCTCCGACCACCGTAAGGGCGAACCTCGTGGTCGCCCGTAAGAGGAAACACACACCATGCAGCCCACCCTGATCGCGATCACCACCTTTAATCAGCTTGAGTACACCCGGCAAATGCTGGAGTCGATCCGCGAACTCCCGACAGCGCCGTTCGAACTATTGCTCGTGGACGACGCCAGCAAGGACGACACGGTGGCATTCTGCCGGGCCTGGGGCGTAGAATACATCATCGCCAAGCCAACCCCCGGCGGCGTAACCGACTCGTGGAACCAGGCTTACGGCTACTTCAAAGCCGGGTCGTGGCAGAACCTCTTTCTGGCCAATAACGATGTGCTGCTGGCCCCCAACGCAATCGAGATCATGGTCGATCTGCTGACGCAACGCCCCAAAAGCATTGTCGGGCCGACATGCAACCCGGAAGGCGCGCCGTACAACGCTGAGCAATGGCTCACCAATTACACACCGGAATCACCCGAAGTGATCGAGTTAGCGCAGGGGCTGAACGTAAATGGCTTTTTCTTCGGCGTGCAGCGCAGCGTTACGGCACACGAATTTGCGCCCAACCGCTTGTTTGATCCGCAGAACCTGAATTATCACAGCGAAGAAGAGCTTGCACAACGGCTCTACCCACACGGCTACCGCAGCCTAATCGCCACCCGCGCCGTGCTCTTTCACTACAAAAATCGCTCGTTCCAGATCCCTGATCGCAGCGCGCAAGAACAACTCAACGATTATGCGGCGTTTGTGCAGCACCGCGGGACGTGATGCGGGTGATGCGGGTGATGCGGGTGATGCGGTGTGATGGAGACGCATCGGGCGGCGATCATCGTCGGGTCGGCGGGGATCGCATCGGGCGGCGATCATCGTCGGGTCGAAGCGACGCTTCGAGCGGGTCGCTTGGGCAACCACCTCAGCCAACAAGAAAAAGGCCGCCAGACCAAGGCGCTGCCAGGCTTTCCATAGCAGCGCCCGTTGCTCTGGATGGCCCTGGGTTTCGGACAGATCGCCATCGGCGGATAGATCATCAACCAGCCGTGGCTAACAACTACGTGAACAGCTTGCGAAACTCGCCGTAGCCTTCGGACTCAAGCTGATCAACCGGGATGAAGCGCATTGACGCCGAGTTCATGCAGTAGCGCTGGCCGGTCGGCGCCGGGCCGTCGTCGAAGACGTGGCCGAGATGCGAGTCGCCCTGCTTCGAGCGCACTTCGTTGCGCACCATCCAGAGCTTGCGATCAGTGCGGGTGACGACATTTTCTTCCACAAGCGGGTGGGTGAAACTCGGCCAACCAGTGCCCGATTCGAACTTGTCCAGCGAACTGAACAGCGGCTCACCCGAGACGATGTCTACATAGATCCCTGCTTCGTGGTTATCCCAATACTCATTGCGAAACGGCGGCTCGGTGCCTTCGTGCTGGGTTACTTTGTACTGGGTTGGGGTCAGCTTTGCGCGCAGTTCGGCATCGCTGGGCTTGGTGAAGATGGTCATTGTTTTCTCCTTGTCCCGCCTTGGGGGGGATCGATTAGAAACAGGTTTTTCGAAGGGGCGGTCGCCCCGCCGAGCCGCCCCGTTTTTAGTATACTATGTTGTCGCCCCGAGTGCCGCTTTGTTACAGTGAGCACACCTATGCCTATCCTGCCCCTGCCCTTCAGCGCGGCGCAACTGCACGCGCTGGCCGCTTCCTATCCGACGCCGTTCTATCTGTATGATGAGGCCGGCATTCGCCGCGCCGTGCGCGAGCTCCAGGCCGCCTTTGCCTGGGCGCCGGCGTTTCGCGAGTATTTCGCCGTCAAGGCGCTGCCGAACCCGCATGTGCTCAGCATCCTTGCCGCAGAGGGCTGTGGCTTGGATTGCAGTTCGCTCGCTGAATTGACGCTGGCCGAGCGGATCGGCCTACACGGTGAACAGATTATGTTCACCTCGAACAACACCCCTGCCGAGGAATTCGGCGCCGCGCGGCAACTGGAAACGCTGATCAATCTCGACGATCTGGGCCACCTCGCTATGCTGGAGCGCTACGCAAGCCTGCCCAAGACGCTCGGCTTCCGCTTCAACCCCGGCCCACTACGCACCGGCGACACGATTATGGGCCGCCCTGAGGAGGCCAAATTCGGCGTGACCCGCGCTCAGTTGCGCGAAGGCTACGCCCTGGCTTATAAACGGGGTGTGCAGGATTTCGGCATCCACGCCATGGTCGCCTCGAACGAGCGCGACACGGCGGCGATGATTGCCACAGCCCAGATGTTGTTCGATCTGGTTGTGGAGTTGAGTGCGGAGTTGGGGATCACCTTTCGTTATGTCGACTTGGGCGGCGGGATTGGTATTCCTTACCGGCCCGCAGATCCACCCGCCGACCTGGCCGCGATCGGCGTGGGAATCCGTGAGGCGTACGCCGCCACGATCGGCGCAGCCGGTTTGCCTGCGCCACTCATCGCCACCGAGTGCGGTCGGTTGATCAGCGGCCCCCACGGCTACCTAATCAGCCGGGTGCGCCAGATTAAACAAACGTACCGCATCTACGCCGGCCTCGACGCAAGCATGGCCGACCTGATGCGTCCAGGCATGTATGGCGCCTATCATCACATTTCGGTCGTTGGGAAGGCAGATCAGCCGGCCACGGAGTTCTACGATGTCGTCGGCGCGCTCTGTGAGAATAACGACAAGTTTGCCATTCAGCGCCCGCTGCCCCCGCTAGAGGTGGGCGACCTGCTCGTCATCCACGACGCCGGTGCGCATGGTCGGGCGATGGGGTTTAACTACAATGGCCGGCTGCGCTGTGGCGAACTGCTGCTGCACCCCGACGGTAGAGTGCAGCAGATCCGGCGCGCCGAGACGCTGGACGATTATTTTGCGACGCTGGTGTGGTGATCAATGTGGCTGCGCGCCCCAAACCCACGTCAGAGGGACGAGCCGTCGCCCCGCTGGACTCCCCCGGCCGGGGCGTAGCCCATACGAATCAAGTTAAGGATCGGCGCCGCACCAGCCCTTACCCCAAACCCCGCTCCCTGAGCGGGAGAAGGGCTTCGGACAGCATCACAATGCCGAATATGGTGCGGATCCCCCTGCTCCATCTGCGTGGAGCAGGGGCGGGGATATGCGGAAAATCTAGCGTTGGGACGCGATCTGCGCCGATTGCAACAACCGTCGTGGGGCTTAACGTGATCCGTATGGGCTACGCCCCTGGTATCCAAAAGGGGCGCGCCGCACCGATGACAGCCCGTGGTCATGCCCGTGCGCGCTCACGCGCGGGTGAGGCCGGCCGCGACCTCCAGCCGCTTAGGGAACTTTAGCCAATGCGTAGTTTGTCAGCGCGCTAGGGCATAGCAACGGGCCAAACAGCATAGAACGCGCACACCTGCGGGGTGGTCTGGAGGGCGGCACGGCCTCCGGCGAGGGTGCAGGGGGCGGCGCCGCCCTGCAAATCACCTCACGGCAATGCCCGTTATAAAGGGTATAATAAGAGTGATCCGCAGTTTACCCCATAGAGGACAGTGCATGAACCAGCAGTCGAATGGTGAATTTCAGCATCTCGGTAAGCCACGCAAACTAGCCGAGGGTTTAGACAAGATAACCGGCCGGGTGCATTATGTCGGTGATGTGACGCTGCCGAACATGCTGCATGGCCGCGTGGTGCTCAGCCCTTACGCCCACGCCAACATTCTCAGCGTCGATACCGCAGCCGCTCGTGCCGTGCCCGGCGTTGTCGCAGTACTCACTGCCGCCGACCTGCCGACGCATGGCAAGCTCATCACCTCGCGTCAATCCACCGCGCTGGCCGAAGGCACGGTACACTATCGCGGCGCACCGGTGGTGCTGGTCGTCGCCGAAACGGAAGCCGCTGCCGCCGATGGCGCCGCTGCGGTGCTCGTCGATTATGAACCGCTGACGGCAGTGGCCAATCTGGAGCAGGCGCTCGCTCCGGACGCTCCGGCGATCTGGCCGAATGGCGCACCAAAGGAGGAGGGCGAGGATTTAACTGCCGTTCATGCGGCCACCGATGCCGATGCCGCCACTAGCGCCGAACCCGCCGGCCCCAATATTCACGAACAGAAGCGCTACGAGCGCGGCGACATCGCCGCCGGATTCGCCGCCGCCGCCCAGATCGTCGAGAACGTCTACCGCACGGCGATTGTGCATCAGGGTTACCTGGAGCCGCACGCCGTCGTCGCCGACTACGAGCCGATCGGGCGCTCGCTCACGGTATATACCAGCACGCAGGGCCAGTTTGGGGTGCGCAACGAGGTGGCCCGTCTGCTCGGCCTACCGCGCAGCAAGGTCACCGTGATCCCGATGACCGTCGGCGGTGGATTTGGGGCGAAATACGGCATCCTCGACCCGCTCGCCGCTGCCGCTTCAGTCGCGCTTGGTCGCCCGGTGCGCGTGGTGCTGACGCGCAGCGAGGATTTCCTCACCACTACCCCTTCCCCGGCCACGCTGATCAAGGTCAAGCTCGGCGCCGCCGCCGACGGCACGATCACCGCGCTGGATGCCGAGGTAAATCTCGATAACGGCGTCTACCCATTCTCGCTTGGCGGCATCGTGACGATGTTGCTCGGTGGCTACTACCGCTTCCCGAACCTGCGCATCGATGTGCGCGAGGTGCTGACGAACAAGCCGCAGACCGGCGCCTACCGCGCCCCCGGTGCACCGCAGGCCACCTTTGCAATCGAGTCAGCGATTGATGATCTGGCGGCGAAGCTCAACCGCGACCCGCTGGAGTTTCGCTTGCAGAATGTCGCCGGGCCGGAAGATCTGACCGGCGAGGGCGATCCCTGGGAGGGCAACATCGGGCTGCGCGCGGTGATGGAGCGCGCCCAGCAGCACCCGCTCTGGCGTGAGCGCACCCCCGGATCGGGCGTTGGTATTGCCGTGGGCGGCTGGCCCTGCGGGAAGACGACGGCCGCCGCAGTTTGCCGCGTCGATACCGACGGCACCGTGCGTGTCCATATCGGCTCAGTCGATGTATCGGGCAGCAATACCTCGTTCCAGCTTGTTGCCGCCGAGATCCTGGGCGTTCACCCGGAACAGGTTGAGCTCGTCGCCGGTGATACGCGGACTGGCCCCTTTGCCGGCCCCAGCGGCGGCAGTCAGATCACCTACAGTGTTGCCGGCGCCGTAGCCGATGCCGCCCGCGAGGCCCGCCGCCAACTGCTCGAATTGGCCTCGGAGCACTTCGAGGCGCGTATGGAAGATCTGGAGATTACCAATGGTGAGGTGGGCGTGCGCGGTGTGCCCGGACGCGCCATTGCAATCGGGAAGCTCGCCGAACGCGCTGAAGGCAAGGCCGGCGGCCCCGGCCCGATCGTCGGTGAAGGCCGCTCGGCCCCGCCCGATAACGCCCCCGGTTTCGTAGCTCATATCGTCAAGGTGGCGGTCGACGCCGAGACCGGCCGCGTTACACCGCAGCAGTACGTCGCCATTCAGGATGTCGGTTTTGCAATCAACCCGCTGCTCGTGGAGGGCCAGATTCAGGGCGGTGCGGCGCAGGGTGTCGGCTGGGGCGTGTATGAGGCGATGCGCTACGACGAGAATGGCGAACTGCTTACGGCAAGCCTGATGGACTACTGTCTGCCGCGCGCCGACCAGTTGCCCACCTTTGAGGCGATCATGATCAACAACCCCTCGCCCTACGGCCCGTTCGGGGCGCGGGGTGTAGGCGAACCGCCGATCACCGCCGGCGCTGCCGCAATCGCCAATGCCGTGCGCGATGCCGTCGGCGCGCGGATCAACGAACTCCCGATCAACGACGAAGTCGTCTGGAAGGCCATGCAGAAGTAGCAGCGGTCGGGTTGGGCCCCCCCCCCCCGGCGGGGCCCAAACGCGAACCCCCAAGCGCCCCCCCTAGCAAAAAAAGAAAACGAACCGCGCCCACCCCCTCCGTGTATCGCAAGGC
>JBBRUG010000036.1:0-25916 GCA_038247995.1 Chloroflexales bacterium
ACAGCATCAGGACGCCGAATCTGCGGCGGCTCCCCCTGCTCCACGTGAGGGAGCAGGGGGCTGGGGGGATGCGGGGAATAGCGCATTGGGACGCGATCCTGTAAAAACCCTACACCTGCAAGCTCCCCCCATCCCCCTGTCCCCCTGTCCCCCTGTCCCCCTGTCGCTTCGTCATCTCACCCGCGTCCTCCAGTACGAACCCGACGATCTGACCATCGGCGTCGAGGCGGGAATGACTTTGGCCGAGCTGCAAGCCACGCTGGCCGCGCATGGGCAGATGCTCCCGCTCGACGTGGCCGATCCTGAGACGGTGACAATCGGCGCGTTGGTAGCCAGCGCTGCTGAGGGGCCGCGACGGCTTGGTTATGGGTTGCTGCGCGATTGGGTCTTGAGCCTCACTGTAGTCGAGCCGGACGGCACCATGGTGCGCCTCGGGGCGCAGGTGGTCAAGAATGTCACCGGCTACGACCTCGTGAAACTCTATGTGGGCAGTCGCGGCACACTCGGCGTGATCGCCGCTGTAAGCCTGAAAGTCTTCCCGCGCCCGCCCGCCGATCTGAGCCTGCTGATTGGCTGCTCTCAACCGGGTGTAGCAATGCGCCTGCTCGATGCGCTGACCGCCACACGGCTTCAGCCAACGGCGGTAGAATACCTGGAGGCTGCGGTGGCGCCCGATGGATTGCCTGCCGGTACATGCGCGTTACTCGTGCGCGTCGAGGGTCATCCGGCGGCGGTAGCGCGCCATCAGTGCGAACTGGCTGCACTCGCGCAGCAACACGGCGCTGATCTCCGTGCCACGCTCACAAGCGCTGCGGTTGAGGCTCTCTGGACGGCGGTTGTTATGCACAGCACGCCGCCCGCGCCGGAAACAGCCGAGCTATTCCGGCTGGCGGTGCAGCCTTCGGCACTGGCAACAGCGCTCAATACGGCCCATATGCTTGCGCAAAAACACTCCGTCCAACTCAGCATCAGTGCGCGCGCCCTGAGCGGCCTGGCTTTTGTACGAGCTACGGGCGAGGTAGCGGCCTTGCAAAGCTTTGCTGGCGATCTTGCTGCGTTCGCGCAGCGGCCGGCGCCGGCCCGCGACCTCATGCGCAAACTCAAAGCCGCTATCGACCCTTATGGCATAATGAACCCGGCGGAACTGATCTGCTGAGCACCGATCACTGAACACCGAAAACCAGAGTACCAAGAACCAAAGCACCAGAGCACCGAAATGACCCACAACACTCAGCACTCAGCACTTGTCATCCTGTCATCCTGTCCCCTTGTCACCCATACCCGGAGAACCCGACATGACGATCGAAGTCACCCCGAGCCGCGAGCCAATGCCGATCCCGCTGATCGGTTTCAGCGCCAAAGATAAGCCGAGTTCCGATATTATCAACACCTGTGTTCATTGCGGTCTGTGCCTACCTTCCTGCCCAACCTATCGTGAAACGGGCCTGGAGATGTCGTCGCCGCGTGGACGGATCTACCTGATGAAGGCCGTCGATGAGGGCCGGATCGGCATGGACAGTGAGGTGTTTCAGGAGCAGATGAGCCAATGCCTCAACTGTCGCGCTTGCGAGGCGGTTTGCCCTTCGGGCGTGCAGTATGGCGCCATTCTGGAGAATAGTCGGGCGCAGATCGAGCAGGCGCGCGGAATTCACGCGCCCGCGCCGCAAAGTGCCGCAACTGCCGAGGTTGGTGTGCCGGAACTGCCGATCTGGATCAAAGGTATCCGTGGCGCGGTGTTTGGCGGCTTGTTCAAGCATATGGGCCTGTTCCGGCTCTTCTCGCAGAGCATGAAGCTGTATCAGCGCAGCGGCGCGCAGTGGTTCGCCCGCAAGAGCGGCCTGCTCAAGCTTATGGGCCTCGCCGATACCGAGACGATGCTGCCGCCGATCAGTGCCTCTTTCACTGTGCCGCAAGGCCAGGTTTATCACCCGGATCGCGTGCCGCGCCCGCGCTACAGCGTCGCGCTGCTCAGCGGTTGTATTATGAGTACCGCGTTTGCCGAGGTGCATAACGCCACCATTCGCGTGTTGCAGAAGAATGGCTGCGAGGTAATCCTGCCGCCCGATCAGGGTTGCTGTGGTGCGCTGCACACCCATGGCGGCGATCTCGACGGCGGCCGTGAGCTGGCCCGGCGCAATATCGCTGCCTTCGAGGGCCTTGGCGTAGATGCGATTATCGTCAATGCCGCCGGTTGTGGCAGCACGCTCAAAGAGTACGGCCACCTGCTCCACGACGATCCTGAGTGGTACGATCGTGCTGTCGCCTTCAGCAACAAGATCAAAGACGTACACGAGTTCCTGGCCGGGATCGAGTTGAACCGCGAGGATCTCGGGCGCCTGGACGTGACCGTTACCTATCAGGAGCCCTGCCACCTGGTCCACGCCCAGCGCATCAGCGTGCAGCCGCGCACATTGCTCAATGCCATTCCCGGCCTGGAACTACGCGAGATGCACGAGAGTTCGCTCTGTTGCGGCAGCGCCGGGATCTACAATGTCACGCAGCCCGCTATGGCATTGGCCCTTGGTGCACGCAAAGTGGACAACGCCCTCGCCACCGGCGCCAAGGTGATCGCCACCGGCAACCCCGGCTGTGCGCTCCAACTCGCCGGCGAACTGCGCCGCCGCGGCGAAGATGTGCAGGTGCGCTATATCGTTGAACTGCTCGACGAAGCGTATCGGCGGGCGTGAGCGCAGGCGGCGGGCGGCAGCGCGGGCGGCAAAGCTTCAGCTTGCCGGCCCGCGCCAACATAGAGCAGCGCCCTTCAGGGCGCGGACGTGCGTGGGTGCGTGGGCGCGAACGTGCGTGGGTGCGTGGGTGCGTGGGCGCGGTCCTTAGCCCCTTGGTCGTCGGTCGTCGGTCGTCGGTCGTCGGTCGTCGGTCGTCGGTCGTCGGTCGTCGGTCGTCGGTCGTCGGTCTCGATCCTTGGCCTTTTGTCAGACTGCCACCAATCGTCCGCCGCGTGGCAAGACTTTGCACAGTTTGCATAAGCTTATGATCGCATGCTATTATAATCCCCGCCGGAACAAAGAACGTATTGAACCATACGCATGCATCCTGGCCCGCCGTGCCCAGCATCTTTGTCCCACCTTCCGCCACACCGCATGCCTGTCATCCATTCCTCACGTGTAGGTCGCTCAGGCAAAATAGGTATGCCTTTTAGCAGTGTTGCCCAACCGACTTCTGCTAGAATAAGGCCAAACCTCGTGCCTGGGTTCACAAAGTAGCGCCGGGGCTTCGTGCCCCTGGTTGCCTAGTCTGGCTACTGCCGATGAGTGAGATAACTTTTCACCCCTCCGAGCCCGAGCTCGCCGCTGTACGCGAACGCTTGCAGAATACGCGTGGCCGGCAGTTCTGGCGCTCGTTAGACGAGTTGGCCGATACGCCGGCGTTTCGTGAATTGATCGATCGGGAATTTCCGCATGGGTCGGCCGAAATGGCCGATGCGGTGACCCGGCGTACCTTTTTGAAGTTGATGGGCGCGTCGCTTGCCCTCGCCGGCTTGTCCGGCTGTACGGCGGCGATCCGCCAGCCGCAGGAGCAAGTTGCGCCGTTTGCCCGTGCGCCCCTTGATCAGACGCCCGGTATTCCGCTCTACTACGCCACAGCCCTCAGCCTCGATGGGTTCGGCCTGGGTGTAGCGGTGAAGAACCACGATGGGCGTCCGACGAAGATTGAGGGCAATCCGGCGCATCCGGCCAGCCTTGGCGCGACGGATATTTATGCGCAGGCTGAGATTTTAAGCCTCTACGACCCGGATCGTCCCGAGACGCTCCTGCGCCGGGGGGCAATTGCGACTTGGGAGACGTTTGTTCCGGCGCTCAGTGAGGTGATGCAGATCCAGCGTGCCCTTCAGGGTCAGGGGTTGCGCATCCTGACGCCAACTATTACGTCGCCCAGCCTCGCTGCGCAGTTTGCTGAACTGCTCACCGCGCTCCCCGCAGCCCAATGGATCCAGTACGATCCCGTCGGGCGCAGCAATACCTACGCGGGCGCAGAGTTGGCTTTCGGTGAGCCGGTCGAGACGCGCTATAATTTCGCTGAAGCTAGCGTGATTGTGGCGCTCGATGCCGATTTCCTCAGCGAGGGCCCGGGCCGTGTGCGCTACGCCCGCGACTTTATGAATGGCCGGCGCGTGCGCCA
Organism: Chloroflexales bacterium; assembly: GCA_038247995.1. Classification (GTDB taxonomy): domain Bacteria; phylum Chloroflexota; class Chloroflexia; order Chloroflexales; family Chloroflexaceae; genus JBBRUG01. The sequence continues at coordinate 4,141 of JBBRUG010000036.1, forward strand.
GAGTAGCCAGGCGATCAGTCGGCTTTATGTTGTCGATCCGGCCCTCACGCCGACCGGCATCATTGCCGATCATCGGTTGCCGCTGAAAGCGAGCGCAGTAGCCGGCGCCGCTGCAGCCCTCGCTGCTGCCCTTGGCGTGAGTGGCGCCAACGCACCGGGCGATCTTCCCGGCGCCGAGTTCCTGGCTGCCGTGATTGCCGATCTCCAGGCCGCCGGCGCAAATGGTCTGGTTGTTGTGGGCGAGGCCCAACCCCCGGTGGTTCACGCCCTGGCCCATGCGATCAACGCCGCCCTCGGTGCCGTCGGTACCACGGTTGAGTATACCGACCCTGTCGCCGTTCAGCCCGCCGATCAGAATGCGGCGCTGCGCGAATTGGTGAGCGATCTCAACGCCGATGCGGTTGAGGTGCTGATTGTCATCGATGCCAACCCGGTTTACACGGCGCCGGCCGACCTGAACTTTGCCGCTGCAATGGAGCGCGCAACCTTCAAAGCGGTGCTTAATCCATACGACGACGAAACCGCCGTACTTGCCGATTGGTTCGTGCCGCAGGCGCATCTGCTCGAAATGTGGACTGACTTGCGCGCCTACGACGGCACGACAACAATTGTGCAGCCGCTGATCCTGCCGCTCTACGGCGGGCGCAGCGCCCACGAATTGTTGGCTGTGCTCAGCGGCCAGATCGGCCCAACCGACTACGACATTGTGCGTGCGTACTGGCAAGCGGCGAGCGGTGTCGCGGAAGCCGAGTTCGACAACTTCTTCCGCGGGGCGCTGAATAATGGTGTGGTGCCGGGTACGCAGTTGCCCGCCCGCAACCTGGCTCTGGCTGGTGGCTTGAATTTCACCCTGCCGACACCGGTAGCCGGGGTGGAAGTGAACTTCCGCGCCGACCCCACGGTTTACGATGGGCGCTATACGAATAATGGGTGGCTCCAGGAGTTGCCCAAACCAACCACAAAACTCACCTGGGACAATGCGGCGCTGGTGAGCCCATCTACGGCGAACCGCTTGCTTGGTTTGAACTTCGATATGACCGAACTGGCCACCGGTACCGAGACGGAGCGCGGCATGGCGTTGGAACGCCTGGCGCAGGCCAACGGCCAGATGATCGATGTGAGTTATGCCGGCTTCAGTTTGCGCCTGCCGGTCTGGGTTACGCCCGGCCACGCCGACGACACAATAACCATTCATCTTGGTTATGGCCGCTCGCGCGCCGGACGGGTCGGGACTGATACCGGCTTTAATGCCTATGCGCTGCGCAGCAGCACGGCGCCCTGGTTCGGCGAAGCGCAGGTGAGTACGACGAATGAGCGCTATACCCTGGTGAGCACGCAGGATCACTGGACCCTCGCCGATCGCGATATTGTGCGTACCGGCGCGTTCGCCGCCTTCCAGGCCGATCCCAAATCGATTTCACGGGAAATCTATAACGAAAAGTACGGGCGCGACTCGCCCGACTACGAGAGTTTGCTGCCCGGCGACGGTAATGCCAACCTGCCGAGTTTTGCTACCGGCAATCAATGGGGAATGTCGATCGACCTCACGGCCTGTACCGGCTGTAACGCCTGTGTGATCGCTTGCCAGGCCGAGAATAACATCCCGATTGTCGGCAAGGATCAGGTGGCGGTGGGGCGCGAGATGCACTGGATCCGCATTGACCGCTACTTCGCCGGTGATAACCTCGATAACCCCGAAACATATGTGATGCCAATGACCTGTATGCACTGCGAGCAGGCGCCGTGCGAACTGGTCTGCCCGGTCGCGGCTACTGTCCACGACCACGAAGGCATCAACAATATGATCTATAACCGCTGTGTCGGTACGAAATACTGCTCGAACAACTGCCCCTACAAGGTGCGGCGGTTCAACTTCCTGCAATACAGCGATGTTGACACCGCCAGCCTCAAGCTGATGCGCAACCCCGAAGTGACGGTGCGTAACCGGGGCGTGATGGAGAAGTGCAGCTTCTGCATCCAGCGTATTTCCGCGGTACGCATTCGGTCGAAGGTGGATGGCAATCGCGCGATCCGCGATGGCGAAATTCTCACGGCCTGCCAGCAGGTCTGCCCGACACAGGCGATTGTGTTCGGCGACATCAACGACACCCAGAGCCAGGTTGCGCAGTTGAAGGCCGAGCCGCACAACTATAACCTGCTCGCCGAGTTGAATACCAAGCCGCGCGTCAGCTACCTTGCGCGTGTGAGCAACCCGAATGAGACGCTGTGATGCGGGGAAATCGGTACGGGTGCGTCGCGATGGCCCGTACCGATGTCACTAGTACAACTCGGCAGAAGTTTGCCAGGGGTTGTACGTGGGTTTGAGCCCGCCACAGTGCGGCGTCCGCCGTAGGCGGACGTACGCTTTAGCGTACTAGAAGTGGATCGATTATGACAGTTCACCGGCGTCAATCGTGGCTCGTTCGCCTGGCAGTGCTTCCGCTCTGTCTCTTTCTGGCGGCGTGTCATATCGATATGTATGACCAGCCACGCTACACGGCTAACCAGCCGAGCGAGTTCTTCGCCGACGGGCGTGCGATGCGTCCGCCGGTGCCGAACGCGGTGGCGATGGGCCGCTTCGACCCGGACTCGGCGATTTTTACCGGCCGGGTAAATGGCGAACTGGCGGCTGAACTGCCTGTCGAACTGAATGCAAATCTGCTTGCCGAAGGTGAGAAGCTTTATAATGCCTACTGCCAACCATGCCACGGCATTTTGGGCGATGGGAACGGCATTATCGCCCAGCGCGGCCCGATCGTCGTGACGACCTTGCATAATGACCGCTTACGTACGGTGCAGGTGGGCTACTTCTTCGATGTGATTACCAACGGCATCGGCCGTATGTACGGCTATGGCGCCCGCATTCCCGCTGAAGACCGCTGGGCGGTGATCGCCTATGTCCGCGCCCTGCAACTCAGCCAGAACGCAAACGCTGATACACTGACGCCCGAGGACCTCCAACAACTTGAGGCTGGTAACTAGGACAACTCGGCAAAAGTTCGCCAGGGGTTGTACGCGGGTTTGAACCCGCCACAGTGCGGTGTCCGCCGTAGGCGGACTTACGCTTTAGCGTACTAGTTAGCGGTATGGCTCAGGAAGTAGGCGCATTGTCGGGGCGAACCTGCCTCTTGCCTCCTACTTCCTGCCTCCTAGACAGAGAGCACTATGTCCGCACAGATTTTTCCGCGTAGCGCCAATGCCGGTATATGGATCAGCCTGATTGGGATCGGAATGCTGGCTTTTGGTACCGTTGCAGCGCTTATCGGCGTGTATCTCTCACCGTGGTACACCGAGGTTGGCGATGCGAAAGAGCAACCGATTCCTTTCAGCCATAAACATCACGTCGATGAACTGAAGATTGGCTGTCAGTACTGCCATTCGACGGTTGAGCGCGCTGCCCACGCCGGTTATCCGGCCAGCGATACATGCATGTCGTGTCACTCGCAGGTCTGGACGAATAGCCCATTGCTCGAACCGATGCGCGCGAGCTATCTGAGTGGCGAGCCGGTGGTTTGGAACCGGATTTACGACCTGCCCGACTTTGTCTACTTCAACCATAGCGTGCATATTGCCAAGGGGATCGGCTGCGCGTCATGTCACGGGCGGATCGATCAGCAACAACTTGCTTCGAAAGCCCAACCGCTCTACATGGTTTGGTGCCTCGACTGCCATCGTGCGCCGGAAGATAATGTGCGCCCGCAGGCTGAGGTGTACAATATGGCTTACGATCCGCTCAGCATGCCGCTAAACCAGCGCCAGGAACTGGTTGCCAGTTATCAGATCCCGACCGATGGGCGCCTGACGAACTGCTATATCTGTCATCGGTAAATGGTGGTGCGTATTACGTATCCTGGAGTTGCACGCAACACGCAATCCGTAACACATCATTCTGGAGCGCTCCTGATGAGCACAACAACTAAAACATCTCACGGTCATGGCGGCGATGGCGCCCCTGCCTCGCCTGAAAGCGTTGCCGTCGGCCATGAACTCAAAGATATCCGGGCGCGCCCGCTAGTAATTAGTATTGTCAGCGTGTTTATGTTGCTCTTGGTTTCGTTTGGGGTGATCTTTGGTATTCTGTTCCTGGCCGGCAACGGTGGCGCCGATGCCAGTAATCAACTGAACCCGACGACACTTCAGGCTCAACTGCCGCCTGGCCCGCTGCTCGAACAGAACCCACGCGGCAATACCGATACAATTGTTGCCGACCAGAACGCGCAACTTACCAGCTATGGCTGGATGAATGAGCGCGCCGGTACCGCCCGGATTCCCATCGACCGTGCCAAGGAACTGCTTCTTGAACAAGGCGTCGATGTGTTTAATGAATAACGATCAGTATCAGTCCCAGTCAGGAATCTAATGTTCCATTCACCTGTCAGCTTATTGCTCCGCCTGCTGACCCTCATCGCACTGATTGGGGTGTCGATCGGCGCGCCAGGTGCGGCCCGGGCGCAGGGCGCGAACCCGCTGACCGATGTCGCCTTTGAGCAGAAGCTCGATGCGCAAGTGCCGCTCGACCTGCCCTTTGTCGATTCGACCGGTGCGGCGGTGACGCTGGGCGACTATTTTGGCCAGTCGCGGCCGGTGATCCTGGCGCTTGGCTACTATGCCTGCCCGATGCTCTGCTCACTGGTGCGCGAAGGCTTGATCACCAGTTTGCAGGACGTGCGGCTCAACGTCGGCAGCGATTTTGATGTGGTCTATGTTAGCATCGACCCATTGGAAACACCGATGCTCGCCGCTGGGGCGCGCGCCTCGGCGATCTCGCGCTACGGGCGCCCCGGTACCGAGCAGGGCTGGCATTTTCTTACCGGTAATCAGGACGCGATCGCCCAACTCGCCGATGCCGTCGGCTTTCGTTACGTCTACGATGAGACGATCAATCAGTTTGCTCACGGCGCTGGGATTATGGTCGCCACTGCCCAGGGCCGCCTCGCCCGCTACCTGTTTGGCATCGAGTATGCGGCGAATGATGTGCGCTTTGCCGTGATCGAGGCCGCCGACAACAAGATTGGCACGGTAGTTGATCAACTGATGTTGCTCTGTTACCAATACGATCCGGTGACCGGACGTTATACCGGCGCGGTGATGAACTTCGTCCGGTTGGCCGGTGCGCTGACCGTGTTGATTATTGCTGCCGGCATCTATTTCTTGAGTCGCGGTTCGGGTTCCGGTTCCGGCGGCGGACGCCCCCAAGGGCAACACCCGACAGCTGTCTAACAGACACTAGGAAGAGCAGTATGCGCGGATTTCCCATATTTCCCGAACAGGCATCAACCTTTGCAGGCCCGGTCGACCTGCTCTATTTTGTGCTGGTTGGGCTGAGCCTGCTGTTTGCCGGTGTGCTGCCCTTTGTCATTCTCTGGCTGATTGTGCGCTACCACCGCAGCCAGAAGGTTGATCGCTCAAATCCAATCAATTCGAGCCTCGCGCTCGAATTGACCTGGTCGATCATTCCACTTATTCTGGCGCTGGGCGTCTTTTTCTGGGGCGCGTTCCTTTATATACAGATGCGCACCCCGCCCGCGCAGACGCTCGACATCTATGTGATCGGTAAGCAGTGGATGTGGCATACGCAGCATCCGAACGGCAAGCGCGAGAATAATGAACTCCACGTGCCGATTGGGCGCCCGGTACGCCTGATTATGACCTCGCAAGATGTCATCCATAGCTTCTATGTCCCGGAGTTCCGCGTGAAGCAGGATGTGCTGCCGGGGCGCTATACCACCATGTGGTTTGAAGCGACGAAAGCCGGTGAGTATTATCTCTTCTGCGCCGAGTACTGCGGCACCGAGCATTCACGCATGGGTGGGCGGGTTGTGGCGCTGAGCCTCGCCGATTATGAGGCCTGGCTGACCACGCAGGGTCCGATAATCTTGCCCGATGGCAGCATTGATAGCGGTCAGCCGGCGATCAGCGTCGATCTTGGCGACCCAATGGCGGCGGCCGGACAGCAACTCTTCGCCAGCCTTGGTTGCGCCGGATGCCATCGTGATGATGGCGGCGGCGTTGGGCCGAGCCTGGTAGGCCTGTTCAACTCGGAAGGGAGCTTCGCCGATGGCACAACTGCCGTCGCCGATGAAAACTACCTCCGTGAGTCGATCCTCAACCCGAATGCCAAGATTGTGGCCGGCTACCCGGCAGTGATGCCCCCCTATGCGGGGCAAGTCTCTGAAGATCAACTCAACCAGTTGATCGCCTACATTAAGTCACTCGCTGAAACGGATGGGAACTAAGCCATGGCCACTACTGCACTTCCTCAGGGCTACCTGCGCGACGACGCACCGGGCGCAATCGCCTGGCTCAAGTCGTGGTTGCTCACCGTCGATCATAAGCGCATCGCCATCCTGTACCTGCTGGCGATCAATTTCTTCTTCTTGCTCGGTGGTCTGGCCGCCACAGTGATTCGCATTGAACTGGCGACGCCGCAGGGCGACCTGATGTCGTCCGATATTTACAACCGGGCCTTCACGCTGCACGGGATCATTATGATCTTTTTCTTCTTGATCCCGTCGATCCCGGCTGTACTCGGCAATTTCCTTGTGCCGCTGATGATCGGGGCGAAAGACCTCGCCTTTCCACGGCTCAACCTGCTGAGTTGGTATATCTACATGATCGGCGGCATCTTTGCCCTTGTCGCAGCGGTTTTTGGAGGCGTCGATACCGGTTGGACGTTCTATACGCCATTTAGTTCAACCTATAGCAACTCCAATGTGATCCTGACGATCGCCGGCGCATTTGTAATGGGCTTTTCGTCTATTCTGACCGGTATCAACTTTATCGTCACGATCCATACAATGCGTGCGCCAGGGCTCACCTGGTTCCGCCTGCCGCTCTTCATCTGGTCTAACTATGCCACGAGCCTAATCCAGGTGCTTGCGACGCCGGTGCTGAGTATTACGTTGCTGCTGGTCGCTGTAGAGCGAATCTGGGGCGTCGGCATCTTCGACCCGGCGCTCGGCGGCGACCCGGTGCTTTTCCAGCATCTGTTCTGGTTTTACTCCCATCCAGCAGTTTATATTATGATTTTGCCGGGCATGGGTGTGATCAGTGAGATCATCAGCACCTTCTCGCGTAAGCGGGTCTTCGGCTATGAGTTTATTGCTTTCTCAAGCCTTGCGATTGCCATCCTGGGTTTCCTCGTCTGGGGCCATCACATGTTTGTGAGCAGCCAGTCGGTGTATTCCGGCTTGGTGTTTAGCTTCATCTCGATGCTTGTGGCCATCCCTTCGGCGATCAAAGTCTTTAACTGGACGGCGACGCTCTACAAGGGTTCGATCAGCTATCGCACACCGATGCTGTATGCGCTCGGCTTCATCGGCCTGTTTGTGATCGGCGGGCTCACCGGGATCTTCCTCGGCATTGTGGCGGTCAATATTCACGTCACCGATACCTACTTCGTGGTCGCTCACTTCCATTATGTGATGGTCGGCGGCGCGATTATGGCCTACCTCGGCGGGATCCACTTCTGGTGGCCGAAGATGACCGGACGGATGTACAACGAGGTCTGGGGCGGCATCTCGGCGCTGATCATCTTCGTTGGCTTCAACATGACCTTCTTCCCCCAGTTTGTGCTGGGTTATATGGGTATGCCGCGGCGCTATCACGTTTATCCTGAGGAGTTCCAGATCCTCCATGTATTGAGCACCGCCGGCGCGTCGATCCTGGCGATCGGCTTCATCATTCCGATTATTTACCTGATGCTTTCACTGCGCACCGGCAAGATCGCCGGTGATAATCCGTGGGAGGCCACCGGCCTGGAATGGAAGACGACGTCGCCGCCGCCCACCTTTAACTTCGATACAACGCCCATCGTAAATGAAGAAGCATACGCCTACCCGCCCGATGCGCCGGAGCGCGATGCCGCCGCCTGGAAGCCGGGAAGCCCTCTGTGATGCCTGATGTTTGATGTCTGATGCCTGAACCGCAATATGCAGGCGTCGCCCGCCAAATATCAGTTGAGGAGAGATCGAGCGTGGCAACAACAACTCCAACCCAGGCGCACGGGCAAGGCAAAGACGTTCATGGTCACGGTGGGCATGATCACGATCATGCCCATGTTCCGGGCCTGCAGCACCACTTCAATACGCCGGAGCAGCAGAAAGAGGCTGCCACGCTCGGTATGTGGGCGTTCCTGATCACCGAATTGATGTTGTTCGGCGGCATCTTCATGGCTTATATCGTGTATCGCTGGGGCTTCCCGGTTCACTTTGTCGATGCTGCGACGCACCTGAATACGCCGCTCGCTACGCTGAATACGGTGGTGTTGCTGGTGAGTTCGCTCACCGTGGCACTCTCAGTCCACGCCGCCGAAAACGGCAAGATGCGCCGCGTGTTGCTGCTCTTTGGCGCGACCATCATGCTTGGCTTTGGCTTCCTGGGCATTAAAGGCTACGAGTACGCCGAGAAGTTTGCGCACTGCAACGGCTATTCCACCCCGATCGCCTGGGCCACCGGCACCGGCCAGCACGCCGTCGATGAGTGCCTTGTGCCTGGGCGGGCCTTCCTCTATCCGGAAAGCCACGGCGCAACTCACGGCGGCGAGCCTGCTCCTGCGGCGCCCACTACGGCAGGCGCACCGACACCGTATCAACTCTTCTTCCTGCTCTACTTCATGGCTACCGGCTTGCACGCCATTCACATGGTGATCGGCATCACTGTAATGTCGGTGATTGGCTGGATGACCTGGCGCGGTAAATTCTCGCCGGCCTATTTTAACCCGATCGAGATTGGCGGGCTCTACTGGCACTTGATCGACATCGTCTGGGTGTTCCTGTTCCCGCTGTTCTACCTGATCTGAGATCAGGCGGTTGGTGGTCGATATGCACTCCGATCCTGCAGTGGCGAACCGAACTTCGACGTATTCCTTGAGGAAATAGATGGCAGATACAACCCATAGTGCTTCCCACGGAAATAGCCACGGCGTAGCGCACGGCGATGCCCCGCACGGCCATATCGGCCTGCGCACGTATACATTTACCTTCATTGGCTTGCTTGGGCTGATGTTCCTGACTGTCGGCGCATGGTGGGTTGAGAAGAATGTACTCGCAATTCCCGAGTGGCTTGGTGTAACGATTGCAATGGCCATTGCGAGCGCGAAGACCTTCCTGATCGTCTACTATTTTATGCATTTGAAGATCAGCAGCCGCCTGGTGCAGATCTTCGCCTCACTGGCATTTGTTTTCCTTGCAATTCTCTTCATTATCGTGATGGGCGATTATTTCGCGCGGGGCTGGCCGCCGCAGCAGGGGCCGCTGCCGTAGGGGCATATACGTGCATACGGTTGGATCGGGGGCGGCTCGCAAGCCGCCCTTACGATTCTCTAGGGTCGTAACTCAGCGCGCCGCCACCAATGCCTGTTGCAGTGCAGCGGGGCTAAGCGGTTGCACCAGGTAGGCCACGTGCGTATTGTCGGCTGCTGCGCGGGCGCGTTGCTCTGCCTCTGCATCGACTGGGCCAAGCACGATGATCGGCAACTGGGCCGCCTGTGCGCGTAGTCGGCGGACTGGTTCCAGCGCGGCGTCACTTCCGTCGCCGCTGGCGATTAGCGCGATTGAAAACAGTTCCGCGCGCGCCTGGGCCAGCAGACGCTCGACATCCGCCGCCGGCGGGAGAAAGACGACATCTTTGATCACTGCTCCCAATTCTTCTTTCGGCAACTACGTTGGGTCGCCCCTACCTCCTGAATGCTGACGCCTGACTCCTACTAGCGCGCAATATGCCGCGCACAATTGATCCCGCTCATGGTAACGCTCACCACGCCGATGCCGGGATGCGTGTCGGCGCCAACGAGCAGGAAGCCGTCGATGTCGGTGCGATGCTGGAAACGCCGGGTGGCGAACTGATCGACGCTCATCTGCGCGCCCCAGCCGCCGCCCCATTTCGCCAGATAATCGGCGTAGGTTAGCGGCGTGCCGCATTCTACCTTGTCGAGCCCGGCGCTGATCCCGGGAAAAACCTGTTCCGCCATCGTCATCGCTTGCTCAAAGGCAGCCTGCTTACGCTCGGCGTAGCCGGGGCCGCGCTGCCAGTACGCATACCGGCACAACTCGGGGTCGAAGTAGATGATCTGTACGGCGTGTTTACCCACCGGCGCCAGGCTCGGATCTTTGAATGATGAGTTGCAGAAGCAGATCATGCGCAGCTTGTTTACACTGGGGTAGTAGGCGTCGATCGCGAGGGTGTGCGGATCGGTGCCGGGCGGGAAGACGCTTGCGTCAACGCCGGCAAAGATCGTAAAGAAGGAATCGGTGAGCTTGAGCCGGTCGATCTTTGTGCGCGTAGACGAGCGTACCCAGCGCGGGTCGATCAGGGGCGTTACGTCGGCGTCGGCGCGCCCAAACGTGTTGATCACCCCGGCGTTGCTCACCACCCAGCGCGCTGCAATGGGTTGCCCGTCGGCTAGTTCCACGCCGCGCGCCCGCCCGCGCTCCACAATCACGCGGCGTACGCTGGTGCGGTAAACGATGCGGCCGCCGTGCTTCTCCAGCCCGCGCACGAGCAGCCGTGCTAATTCGCCGCTGCCGCCTTTAGTGAAGCTCCCGCCGCCCTGATGCCGCTCGATCAACAGCAATGCGCCCAGCACCGCCGGCGCGCTGTCGATGTCGGAGTAGCAGAAGGCGACAAACTCGGCGTTGATAATCGCCCGCAGCTCCGGCGATGCGATATAGCGGTCAAAGAGAGCGCCGAGCGTCATCCGACTGTACCGGCTGATCTCCAGCAAGCGGTCGAGCGGTACACGCCAGATCAGTTCAGCAATTGCGAAGGGATCGTCGAGCGGCAGGTTAGGCATGCCGATGAATAGGCGATGCAACTCCTCCAACTGGAGGTAGAAGGCGCGGATGCCCTGCGCTTCGGCGGGGAAAGTGTCAATCAGTTGGGCGATATATTCCGCAGTTGAGCCAGCGACGCGCAATGCGCCTTTGGGGTGCTGGAACGTATAGTAGCTTTCGTAGTGGGTGAGTTCCGGCCACTCATCGAGCTCGGCAAAGACCTGCTCGTGGTAGCGCATATTGCCGCGTGCGGCGTCCATGCCGAAGAAGAGCTTCGGCCCGACATCGAAACGATACTTGCCGATTGGGAAGGTCTGTGCCGAACCGCCGGGCAGGTAATGCTGCTCCAGCACAAGCACGCTACGCCCGCGCGCCGCGCAGAGCGCCGCCGTGGTCAGCCCGCCGATGCCGGAGCCGATCACAATCACGTCATAAGCATTGTCGAGAGGTTGGTTATTGCGGGGCATGGATTTCAGGAGTCGGAAGTCAGGAGTTGGCACGTAAGGACGCTCTTTATAACCATACCATGATTAGCGGGAACGTAGGGACGCAACGTGCTGCGTCCTGGGGCTGATTAAAAGTTAGCGGCAGGCACCCAAACGCCCGCACCCCCTGCCCCGCTCCCTGAGCGGGAGCGGGGAGCTAGCGCATTGCACTGCTGTCCGGCTCCCCCGCTCTGCGTGACGGAGCGGGGGTTGGGGGGTAAGGATGGCGCGGATCGCAGACGTTGCAACAGCCCTGTTCCTGAGCCAGCCTGACGCCCACGACCGCATGGCTCGTGCTACAATGAAGTATCCAAGTATATTCAAAAAACTCCCGGTAGGGCGTTGCGGCGGATGCGCGGCCAGAATGCCTTACCCTTACGCTTTGGGGCTTATGATGACTAATCAGGCCGACCAACAACAGATGCGCGTGCGAGTGGTCGGCATTGGCGCCTCGGCCGGCGGGTTGCAGGCGTTCACCGATTTTATCAGCCACTTGCCGACCGATAGCGGTCTGGCGTTTGTGCTTGTGCAACACCTCAGTCCACAGCAGCCCAGCCTACTGGCGGAACTGCTCGCCAATCACACGCACATGCCCGTCCTGCCGGTAGTTGATCAGACCCCGGTTGCGGCCGACCATGTCTACCTGATTCCACCCAATACGGCCCTGACGATCGCGCAGGGTGTACTGCACCTGGAGCCACCTACACAGGCCCACGGCCAGCGCCTGCCGATCAACCATTTCTTCCACTCGCTCGCCGCAGATCAGGGCGCGCAGGCAATCGGGATCGTCCTTTCGGGTACCGGCAGCGACGGCACCTTGGGCCTGGCGGCAATCAAGGCCCACGGCGGCCTCACCTTGGCCCAAACGCCGGCCAGCGCAGCCTATCCGGCAATGCCGCAAGAGGCGATTAGCGCTGGGGTCGTCGATGAAATCCTCGATGTTGCCGCGATGCCGGCCCGCTTATTGCGTACAGATCTTCATGAGCATAGCGTTATGGCGCATGCAGCGACGCTAGAGGGCGCAATCGGTGCCTCCGAGAACACGCTGCCAGCGGCGGAACCGCCGGCACTCGAGGAGCCGGCGCCTGCTGATCCGCCAACCGACCTGCTCACGCAAGCGCCCCAGCGCACGCGGGCCAGCCTTGAAGCGACGATCTACGATGTTCAAGGGGCAAACGTTAACCTCACGGCAGCCAATGAGGAATTGCGCTCCCTCAATGAAGAATTTCAGGCGGCGAATGAGGAACTCCAGACCTCTAAGGAAGAAATTCAGTCGATCAATGAAGAGCTCAAGACGGTCAACACCGAACTGAGCCACAAGATTACGGAACTTGATCGGGCCAACGCCGATCTCGCAAACCTTTTCGTCAGCACCGAGGTCGCGGCCGTCTTTTTGCATGCCGACGGACGGATCGCCCGCTTTACGCCTAAGGCCACCAATCTCTTCGCCATGATCGCGGCTGATCTTGGACGGCCGATAACCGACCTCAAGCAACAGTTCAGTAGCGACGGTGATCTTTGGGTGCAGATCATGCAGGTGTTTACAACGCAGACACCCACTGAACAGACGGTGCATCACGCCGTAGACGACCGTTGGTGGAACTTGCGGATCATGCCCTATCGTACGCTTACCAACCAGGTGGATGGCGTAGTACTGGCCTTTATCGACACTACAACCCTCCAGCGCGCCGACAACCTGCTCCAGCAAGCCCACGCCGAACTCGAGCAGCGGGTGCGGGAACGCACGAATGATCTCGATGCGGCGAATACGACCCTCCAGGGCCGGATTGCGGAACTGGCCCGCAGCGAACAGGCGCGCCAACAACTCTTGCAGCAACTCTTCACGGCGCAGGAAGAAGAACGACATCATATCGCCCGCGAGCTGCACGACCAGATGGGCCAGGAACTCACCGCTTTGGTGCTTAGCCTGAAGACGCTCCAAGAAAGTTTGCGCGATCAGGCCAGCGCTAGCGCCCAAATCGATCAGATCCAGGCTCTTGTCAGACAGATCGGCGAAGGCGCCCGCGACCTGGCCGTGCGCCTCCGACCCTCGGCGCTCGATGATCTGGGCCTTGGGGTGGCCCTGAGCAATTTCACCGAGCAATGGTCGGCGCAGGCCAAGGTTGCCGTAGATCTGCATACCAGCGGGCTTGAAGCCGAGCGCTTGCCGCTGGCAGTCGAAACGACGATTTATCGGCTGGTGCAAGAGGCCCTCACCAATGTGCTCAAGCACGCCCATGCCCGCGAGGTGAGCGTGATCATCGAACGCAATGCCGCCGAGGTACACCTGATTGTCGAAGATGATGGCGTGGGCTTCACGACAACGCCCGACCACGACTCAATCGCTAGCATCTTATCGCTGGGGTTGCTGGGGATGCGGGAGCGAGTAGCGCTGCTCGGCGGCACGTTGACGATCGAGACGGCGCCGGGCAGCGGGGTGACGATTTTCACTTCCATTCCGCTCGCCAACACCGAGAAAAGGAACTCCAATGGACACGATAACCATCTTCGTCGTTGACGACCATATGGTTGTACGCGAAGGATTAAAGTCGCTCATTCATGCGCAAGCGGACATGAGCGTGATTGGCGAGGCCGGTGATGGAAAAGCAGCGCTGAAACAGATCGTGGCCAGCCAACCCAACGTAGTGATTATGGATATCTCGATGCCTGGGGTGAATGGGATCAAAGCCACCGAACAAATTCGGGAGGCATGCCCCAAGATCAAGGTGCTCGTGTTGAGCATCCACGACGACACAAGCTATCTGCGCCAAATGCTCGCCGTAGGTGCTGCGGGCTACATTCTCAAGCAAACTGTGGCCGACGCGCTGATTCAAGCCATTCGCAGCGTCGCCGCAGGCGGCACCTACCTTGATCCGAGCCTGGCAGCGCATTTGGTGAATCGCTACGTACGCCAACCGGCTGTCGTCACCGATCTGCTCGGTGCGGCGCTGAGCGAGCGCGAACGCGAGGTGGCCCTGCGGGTTGTGCAGGGCTATAGCAATAAAGACACGGCGCAACAACTCAACCTGAGCGTTAAGACGGTTGAGAGTTACCGCGCCCGCGCCCTGGAGAAACTTGGGCTCACCAGCCGGGCGGCGTTGGTGCGCTATGCGCTGGAGCACGGCTGGCTCCAAACGACGACGGGAGTGTAGCGAGCCACCCGAGACAGGCGGCGCAGCTTCAGGCGCCCCCTGGTTCAATCTGGCCCCGCGTTTAGCGCGCATTACCCAATCAGCAGTACAGAAACCCGATTGGATTGATGGCTGATGCATGAACACCTGCCGGGATCAGAGCGGCGACGGCTTCTGTTCATCCGGCTCGTGGTCGGACGGATTGATCGTTTCCTCTGCACCAAGCACGGGATTCACCGGGTCGCCCGTCTGCATCCCCGAGCCGTCCGTCTGTTCTTCGCGGCGAGCCTGGTGCATCCTACCCACGACTGCCGCACCGAAGGCGTAGATTACAAAGCCGAGCCCAAGCACGAGCGCAAAAATAAGCAGCAACACAAGCGGCGAAACAACAAGACCTGAATCTATACCCATAACGTTACTCCTTCCGGCCGTGAATGTAGAGCAGACTGCACCATAAGCATAGCAGGATGCACGCCAGCAAGAGCCAGCACGCAACAGAACCTGCGCCATTGCTTACCCATCGTGTTGGATGCCGAGCTGTTGCGCCCGCTGTTGAAGCACGGCCACCAGCGCAGCGGCGGCGGGCGATAACGGCGCACCTTCAGCACGGCGCACCAGGGCACTGTCGCGGTTTACGTTGCCAACCCCCGGCGGTAGAAGTTCACGTAACTGCCCGGTACGCACAGCATCGGCGACTTGCATCCACGGAAAAAAGCCCACTCCGACGCCGCTCAACACCATCTGCCGCCCGGTATCCATCGGCACATCGATGGCCGGCTCGACAGCGAGCGACAATTGGGCAACGGCGGGCGGCAGCGTCAGCCACCAACGCAACCTGAGAAAAGGATGGGCGGCAGCGACCCAATCCGGCGCAAGCTGGGGCATACGGGCCAGCGGATGCTGCGGCGCGGCGACCAACAGCACCCGTTCGCGCAGCGGGAGCAGCACCTCCAAGCGCATTGCCACACTCTCGGGGCACGGCCAGACCAAAAGCGCCAGCGTGATCACCCCGTCGCGCAGCAACTCAACCATCTGCTCGTGCCGACCAGCGCGAACCAACACCGCAACTTCCGGGTAAGCTGCGTGAAAGCTCGCCAACGCTGGGCCAAGAAAACTGCCCGACAACGACTCTAGCACCCCGATCGTTACCTGGCCGCGCTGGCCGGCCTGGGCCTCACGGGCAGCAGTAATCCCGGCTTCCAACACTTCGAGCGCACGACGGGCATAGGGCAGAAAGCTCAGACCAAGGTCGGTGAGCACGACCCCGCGACCACTACGCCGAAAGAGCGCCCCGCCGACAATCCGCTCGAGCGCCTGAATGCGCGCACTGATCGTTGGCTGGGCAATGCCCAAGGCCCACGCCGCCCGACTAAAACTCCCCTCACGGACAATCCGCTCAAACGCCGCTAACTGCTCTACATCCATAATTGGCCTTTGCTTCCGCCGCCTGCTATGCATTCGCCCCGACCGCCCCAACAGCTTGCCATTATAAAAATCAATACCACCCATCGATAGTATCCAATTGGATGATATTACAACCTAACCTATGCTTGCAGCACGTATTTACGACAGGATGAGCAATGTTGACAAGCCTTACCCATGCTGAGCGGCCGGCTCACTTCGAACCCGCATACGTCAGGATCTGGATCGCCACGCTGCTTTTCTTCGGCGCGTTCTACACGCTCCTGGTGCCCCTGCCGATCTACCTGACACAGGTTGGGCTTGCCGATTGGGAGATCGGGTTGGTGCTGGGGGCATTTGGAGTTGCCTCGCTGGTGGGCCGGCCGGTAGCGGGCCTGGCTGCCGATCGTTGGGGGCTACGACCGGTGCTGCTTAGCGGTGCGGCGGCGCTGCTCGTTGGCGCCGTGGCGGTGCCGCTCACCCAGAGTGTAGGCATGCTCTTTTTGTTACGCCTGGGCCAGGCCGCAGGGTATGTGGCTTTCACGACAGCGGGTACGGCCATGGTGATCCGGCTTACCCCCCCGGAGGTGCGTGGCCGGCGGTTAGCGCTCTTTGGCGCAGCGGCGAATGTTGCGATTACGTTGGTACCGGCAATCACAACTGTGGTGCTTGCTGCGGCTCCGCCGGCAACGGCTTTTTTCGGCGCCGGGCTGTTTGCACTTAGCGCCGGAATCCTGGCCAGCGGGATCCGCCCACCGCCAAGCGCGGACAACGGCGAACAGCAGTACGAGCGTGGGGCGCTGCGGCGCGTGATCGCACCCATGCTCGCCGCCGGACTCACGGGCGCGGGCTTCGCCGCCTTCTTCCAGTTTGCCCCGCTGCTCGCCGAACGCCAGGGCGGGCTGGCTGCCGGTGCGCTCTATACCATCTATGGCCTGGGGATTATCGCTGCACGCCTGCTGACCGGGCCACTGATCGACCGCTGGCAGATTGGGCGCACCCTGACGCTGGCCGCCGGGCTCATGAGCAGCGGACTGGCGCTCCTCGCGCTCGGCGGCCCAGCTGCGAGGATGGCCGGCGCAACGGTAATGATCGCTGTGGGATCGGGGATCGCGCATCCCGCGCTGCTCAAGCACCATGCAACGTTGCTGCCGGCAGCGCCGGGGCGCGCAAGTGCGGCTTTCTACCTGGGGTTTGATCTGGGGATCGGGCTGGGGAGCATCTGGTTCGGGATCATGCTGGAGCTTAGCGGGCTGCAAGCTTTGTATGGATCGGCGGCGCTGCTTACTGTGGCCGCGCTCCCATTAGCGCCGCTGCTGGCGCGGCAGACGCCACCTCCGTCTAAAGGCTGAGCGAGCGCTACAGAAAACCCGCCCTCTGCTCCTAGCGCGTTATTACGGTGTGGACTATGCTTACAGCAAACGGCTTGATGCTTGCTGATCGCACTGCGGCGCGGCGGCGCGCCGCAGGCCGCATACACAGTTCAACGGTTCTGCCCGCCGCTCTACTTAGCGCACTGAGCAGAATGACTGAGCCGCAGCGGCCACTGAACCGGCTAGCTCGCTGCGCTCGCGCCTGGTTGTGCAGGCTCAATCGATCTGAGAAATACTGTAGACCAGACAGCATACGATGTTTGCGTCAGTGGAGACGCCAGTGGGTACCTACGAAAGATTGTCCGGGTCGGCGCGATCTGATTGGCACAGCGCATTTCCGGTTTCACCTCTATACATCGCCAGAGCGCGCCTGTTATTTAACCAGGCGCGCAGCACGGCGCAACGGCGCATGATCTGGTTTGTCCTCCGTGGACATGGATATGGATGCACCTTGCTCACGAGCGACGCGCTCCTTGCGCAGACGACGCCGGTTCCTTACTTCGAGGCCAGGCTTAAGCATGTTGCGCTCAGCCAGATTGTGGCGAGTGAGGGCCGCGCCCACGAGTTTGATCTGCAATTTGCGCCGCTGCACGAGCACATCCGCGAACGCTGGCAAGACATCGCCGCTGCCTGGATCGCGGGGCAACCCCTGCCGCCGGTACAGCTAATCCAGGTCGATGAGCGCTATATCGTGCGCGATGGACATCACCGGATCTCAGTTGCCTATGCCGTTGGGGCAACCACGATTGAAGCCGTGATCGAACAGCAGTTTGTGACGAATCTCCACCAATAAACCCTACTCCCACACCCCGGCGATCGTTGCGGGCGCGGCGCCCATTGCGCGCACGAGTTCGTTGAGCACGCGCACCGTGGCTACGGCGTCGTTGATGTCGAACAGTTCCACCGGCGCGTGCGAGTAGCGCCGGCAGATGCCTAGCCCGCCAGTTGGGATGCCTTCGCGGGCGAGGTGAATCGCCGCCGCGTCGGTGCTTGATTTGCCCAGCACGGTCGCCGGTTGCAGCGTGACAGCGGCGCGCGCGGCAGCCTCATTCAGCAGTTGCATCACGCCGCGGTGGGCCAGGTGGCCGGTATTAGCCAGTAGAGCCACCGGCCCTGCGCCGATGCGGGTCGGCATTTCGGCATGATAATTCACGTCGGGCGTGTCGCCGCTCATGAAGGTATCAACAACCACGGCGTAGTCCGGGGCGGCGCGTTCGGCGGCCACTCGCGCCCCGCGCAGGCCGACCTCTTCTTGCACGGCCACCAGGCCGATCAGCGTGCCGTCGAGCGGCGTGTTGTGCAGTTCACGGAACAACTGGAGCAACACCGCGCAGCCGATGCGGTTGTCGATTGCCTTGCCCACCAGCCGATCCGGATTAGTAAGCTGCTCCAGTTCGCTCAACCAGACCCAGGGATCACCGAGGCTGATCCCCATTGCGGCAACTTCTTCAGCCGATTCCGCGCCGACATCAACGTACAGATCGTCCAGCGGCTGCACACGCGTGCGCTCCGTCGCCGACTGGAGATGCCCCGATTTGGCGCCCACTACGCCGAGATGACCATTCACCCAGAGCTTACGCCCCAATGCGAGACTATCGAGCACGCCGCCCAGCCGGTCGATCTTGAGAAAGCCGCTGGGCAGAATGCTCTTGACGATCCCGCCGATCTCGTCGGAGTGGGCCGCGATCATCAGGCGCGGATGTTCGCTCGCGCCGTGCCGAATGGCGTACAGGTTGCCGAACGAATCGACCTGAACTTCATCGGCGTAGGGCGCAAACGCGGCGCGGAGGTAGCGCACCACCGGCTGCTCGAAGCCCGGCGGTGCGTGAAGGGCAGTCAGGTCGCGCAGCAGTGCGATCAACTCGGCTTTCATCGGCTCACTCCATTACCGACAAGTGCGGCAACTCCACTCGGCGTCTGCACGCCACTGCGCCGGTCGGCGACGATTGCGCCGCCCTTGATCACCAGCAGGATGCGGGACAGATCTTGCAACACTGTCACGTCAGCGAGTGGGTCGCCGGCGACAAACACGGCATCGGCATAGCAGCCGGGCGCGATGCGGCCCACGTCGGGGAAGTCGAGCGCGTCGGCGGCGGCGCCGGTAGCGGCGAGCAGCGCCTCGGTGTTGCTCAGACCGGCTTCGACAAGCAGTTCCAATTCCCAGGCATTCTTGCCGTGGATCACATAGGGCATTGCCGCGTCGGTGCCGCAAATGATCGGCACGCCCAACTCGCGCGCGCGCGATGTGGTCTTCCAGGCGTTGTCGATCGCTTTGGTACGCCAGAATTTGAGCCAGGGGTTGCCCGGCGGCAAGGCCGCCTCGCCATACTTGCGGAAGGCGCCGACAACGCTCAGCGTCGGGCAGAGCACGGTGCCCTGGGCGGCCATGCGCTCCAACTGACTATCGCTCAGGTAGAAGCCGTGCTCGATACCGTCGATCCCGGCGTCGATCGCCCAATCGGCGCCGTCGCCGCCGTAGCAGTGGGCAGTAACCCGACGGTTGTGCCAATGCGACTCCTCGATCAGCGCCTGCATGGTTTCGGCGGTCATCTCGGGGGCGCAATAGCCTTTGTAGCGCCGCACATGCTCGGTGAGCGTGGCGTTGAACTTGATGAAATCGACATCGTAGCGCAGGTTCTGGCGCACCACCTTGCGCGCCTCTTCGGGGCCGTCGGCGACGGAGTGCGGGCCGGGCAGCGAGAGGTGCGGCGGCAGGATTTTTTCGCGATCCATGTGGCCGGTCGTGGAAGTGATGCCCAGGCCACAGGCCCAGATCCGCGGGCCGACCAGTTCGCCGCGGTTGATCATGTTGCGCAGCGAGGTATCGGTATAGTACCGGCTGGCACAGTCGCGCACGGTGGTGAAGCCGGCTTCCAGGTTTTTGAGCGCATTCTTGTAAAGATGCAGGGTGACAGTGGGGATGGAGCGTTCCAGTTCACCCATCCCGAAGGCATTGTCGCCGGGTTCGCCGCTGCCCAGCAGGTGGACGTGGGCGTCGATTAGGCCCGGCAGCAACGTGCCTTCTTTAAGGGTGATGATTGTGGCGTCCTCAGGCGCGACGGTGCCCATCCCGCGCGAAACCTCGGCGATCTGCTCGCCATCGATCACAACTTCGGCGGCGTAGGGCGCGCTGCCGGTGCCGTCGAACAGCCGCTCGGTGCGAATTACGGTAGTCATGGTTACTCCTTGGCGCGGGCGCTCATGCGCGGCGTTGGGTGGCGCGCCCTGAAGGGCGCTGCTTGGTTAGCTTGAACACATGGGCCGCTGAAGCGGCGGATGTCGATGAGTGGACTGAACACCTGGGCCGCTAAGGCGGCACCTGCCGATGAGCGGACTGAACACCTGGGTCGCTAAGGCGGCACCTGCCGATGAGCGGACTGAACACCTGGGTTGCTAAGGCGGCCCATGCCGATGGGTGGCCTGAACATTTTGGCCGCTGAAGCGGCGGGTGCCGAACGGTGACCTGAACACTTGGGCCGCTGAAGCGGCGGGTGCGCCTTACGCTCACGCGATGGACTGCCCGACGGTCAGACTGTTGCCAGTTCATCCAGGTTAGCTTTGTCCAGTTGGCGTTCGCCGTTCTCGATGGCGTGGATAATCGCGACCATGCGGGTCAAGATCGGGGCTGCGATGCCGTGCGCCGCTGCACGCTCGAGGATCGGGCTGAAGTGCGCAGCGACTTCGGTACGCCGCTTGCGCACGGCAAGGTCACGCCAGATCCCGCTGTGGGTTTTCTGGTCGCGCCGGCGCAAGGCGACGAGATGATCCAGCGAGGCGTGGATCGCGGCCATGTCATCACTCACGAGCAGGTCGGGGTCGTAGCCGTCAAAGCCGAGCGGGCGGACGCCTGCCGCTTTGGCAACGGCCAGCACTTCGCGGGCGATGCCGATCATCACGCCACGATAGGCGTCGATCGCATCGGCCATAGTTTCGTTGCTCACCGCCGTGGCGAAGAGCATTGCGCCATAACCCTGTTTACCCCACAAGTAGCCCCAGATGTTATCGGTGGTGCGCACCGGGCCGGCGTCCCAGTGGCTCAGCACCGCCTGCAAGCGCTCCAGGCGCGGCGTGATCCGGCCGTCCAGTTCGCCGATGTAGAAGGCGCCCGGCCCGCCAAAGTGGATCAGCCCCGGTTCGAGGTAGTCGGCGGAAAAGTTCACGAAACAGCCGATTGTGCGCCCCGCGCCGATAATCGCGCTGATCTGTAGTTCGTTCAGGCCGTTCTGCGCCGATACAACAAAGCCGTCAGGAGCGAGGCGCGGCGCAATTGCGACCATCGCGGTGGCGGTTGCCGGCGCTTTGACGGCGAGGATCACACATTCCAGGTTGTCCGGCAGGGCACTCAGTTCAATCGCCGGGGCGTGGACGGTGAACGTCTCGGCGAAACCTTTGATCGTTAAGCCCTGGGTATTGATCGCGGCAACGTGGTCGGCGGCGACATCGACGAAGCGCACCTCCGCGCCGCCACGGGCCATATACGCGCCCAGGGTGCCGCCGATTGCTCCAGCGCCGACAATGGTGTAGCGCATCGTAACCTCTTTCATGGGTATTGTGAGGGTATCGGGTCGGGCTTCCCCCCACCCCAAACCCACGATTTTAAGAAGTGATGGAGGG
>JBBRUG010000037.1:0-25780 GCA_038247995.1 Chloroflexales bacterium
AATTCCGGCGTCCCTGCGTGCGTAGTGTACGGCGTCTAGTCCGCAGTCATAGTTTATTTTAGGTAGGGGGTGTCTGTAGTCACGGGCGGGGGGGCGTAGGGGCGCGACCCTACGCCTGATTCAACCCATGCTGTTGGGCCCATAGTGCGGCCTGAGTGCGATCGCGCACAGCGAGTTTGCTGAGGATGCTGCTGATATGGTTCTTCACCGTGCCGACACTGATCGCCAAGGCGTCGCTGATTTCCTGGTTGGTGCGCCCAAATGCGAGCATGCCCAGAATGGACTGTTCACGCTCGGTGAGCAGGGCCAGGCGCTCGGGTTGAAGCGGCGGGGCTGTAGCGGGAGCCGAGGCGAACGTGCGTAGGCGGGGCAAGATTCGCGCTGTAATCTCGGGGTGCAGTAGGGCGCCGCCTTCGGCAACCGTGCGGATCGCGTCGGCCAGCGCGCGGTGATCGACATCTTTAAGCAGATAGCCGCGGGCGCCGGCCTCAAGCGCCTGAAAAATATGTTCGTCGTCACGGAATGTCGTTAGCACAATCACGGCAGGGCGTTCACCCTGTTCACTCAACTGACGCGTGGCCGTCACACCGTCCAGCACCGGCATCTGGAGATCCATCAGTACTACGTCCGGGTCGAGCGCGGCGGTCTGTAGCACGGCTTCGGCGCCATTGCCGGCTTGGCCCACTACCATCAGGTCGGGTTTGCGGGCAAGCAGCGTTGCAATACCCTTCCGGATCAATGGCTGGTCATCGACGATCAGCACGCGGATACGTTCAGGAGCACTCATTGCTCAAACCTCTCATCGGTGGGCAGCAACATACGCAAGCGCCAACTACCATCGGGAAGCAGCATGCCTTCCGAACCACCCCCTAGCGCCTCGGCGCGCTCGCGCAAGCCAATCAGGCCATAACTCGTTGGGCTGGGGCCGGCAGCGTTTCCCACGCCATCGTTGCGCACCGTTACGGTTACAAAGCCGCCGTGAAGCCCAACGTGCAGATCAACAGCGTTGGGCGTCGCGTGCTTGTGCGCATTCGTCAGTCCCTCCTGCACCGTACGATAAACCGCCGTCGCCGCCTGCGCGGAAAGGTTGTCCAGCGCCTCATCGATCCGTAGCTGTACCATGGCAGAACTGCCGGCCTGGCTTTGGGCCACCAGCGTGGCCAGATCGGCGGCGAGCGTCGGGCCGGTAGTGATCAGTTCAGCATCAGTCAGCGTATGCACCCGCCGCCAGGCGTGATGCAATTGCTCACGGCTCAGCTTTAATTGTTCAAGGGCCGCTGCCGGATCTTCAGCGGCCAACTCTTCAGCGAGCTGCAATTGCAGGTTGATCAACATCAACTGCGAACCAAGATCGTCGTGGAACTCGCGAGCCAGCCGGGCGCGTTCGGCAGTCATCGCCAACGCGCTCGCCTCAGACGTTTGCTGGTCGATCTCCGCGCCAAGCAGCGCCAAGTGTAACTCGGCCTGCTTGCGCTGATCGAACTGGCGCCGGGCCAACACGAGCGGCCCCCCCACAGCTACAGCGGCTACCCCCACCACCATCAGGCTCTCCAGTTCGACTTCAACCGGATAAAAGCGCCCGATCAGGAGCGTCAGCGTGGCCGGCACGCCGGCAAGAAAGAACGCGATCTGCGCAGTTGAGAGGCGCGTGCCCATCTGCCAGAAGACGAGCAGCATGCCCAACAGGAGCGGCAACAACTGGGTCAGCAAGGCCAGCACCACCACGGCGAAGGTCTGCCCGGCCAGCCCAAACTGGAGCAGCACTGGGTTGTCTACCAACTGCGTACAGACATAGGTACAAAAGAGCAGCCCCACCAGCGTCACAATCGGCAGGGCCAGATCGGCGGTGAAGCAGTGCTGGAGCGCGATAAGGGTAAGCGCCAGAGCGGCAAAGATCGAGGGCAACACCCAGGTAAGCACAATATTCAACACCCGCCCGATCACCGCTTCGTCGCCGCTCACGAGCACTGTTGCCGCAATGAGCACCCGCCGCGGTGGCGGCGGCTCGCCCAGGCGCAAAGCGGTGATCTGGCTGCGCAGCCGTTCAATCGCCTGCCCGGCAGCAATGCGCGTTTGCTGCACGGTTGCCTGCACATTCGATTGGGCCTGGCTCATGGCCGTACTCACCGATAGTTCGGCGCGCGCCAGGGCGGTTTGCATCTCGCTGCCAACCGTTTGCAGTAAACGTCCGCGCTCTTCGAGCGTTGCGCGTTGTTGCAGATCGCGCAAGGCCAGGGCCAGCAGATCGTAGCGCTGCTGCATCTGCTGAAGCATTTGCTGCGACTGCTCGCTGCGCCGCTGTTGGCGCACATAAATGATCGCTGCAATAATGGCGCACGTTGCCGGAAACGCCAGCGTCAGGTTGCTCTGTAACCAGACCAGCGCACTGGTGGACGCAATGATCAGCCGCCCATTCCAGACCGCCCAGATCGCTACCGCAAATGGAATCCAGAGCCAGAGCCGAAACAGGCTAATTGCCTGCAGCACAATACTCAAATAGACATAGTCGAGCAGGGGCGAGGGAATAACCATTTGCGCTACGGCGGTAGCAAGCACCTGCACACTCAGGATTGTCACCTGCGCCCAGATCGGCAAGCGCCGAATGGGAAGCAATAGCACGGCAAACAACTGCACGCCTAACAAAGCGCCAAACGCCCAGAAGCGTTCAGGGAGCACGACCGCTCCGGTGGCGACAGTGTTTAACGCACCCAAAAATGCCGCGCATAATACGAGGATCGCCACTCCCTGCACAGCCGGCGGATAGGGAGCGTGACGCTGTAAGAAGCGATAAATTATGGCAATAGTATGCCGCATAATGCCCATAGTGTAGCATATTCACCATTTCAGTCGGCGTGGAGTGAGCAGCCGGAACACGTACTGCTAGCACACACCGATTCAGGTGGCAGAGCTGCCCCAGCTAAACAATTATTTAACAAATCACCCTTGCGTGGCGCAAAACGGCGCCGCCTTACGTTGGTTCATGGTGGAAGGAATGGCGAGCCAATGCCATTTCATCCGGTCGTCGCACCGAGTCAGGAGCGCCATTGTGTTCACCTGCCTAACAAAGTATTCACTTTCCCGCGCAGGACTAGACTCTACTACAGAACCTCGTTATACTACTCTATGTCGGAAACGATATACCGTAGTAAACGAGGGGGAACACCATGGCTCGGCTCAAGCTCATTCTGGCCCGTCTGACACCCGTTGCTTTCGCTCTGATCAGCCTTGGCCCAGACACCATCCAGTCTTTCTCGGCCGTCTGGTGGGGCAAGTAACGCCCGACCCAAACTATCGAACCAACAACGTACACGGCGCCGGGAGGTCAAATGACCTCCCGGCGCTGTTTTTGTATGCAAGTTGGTAGTACGACAGGTTGAGGTACTATGCACACACTCCCATACGCGGCACGTTGGTATATGTTCGCTATCTGGACGATCGCGGCCATCACATGCATAAGCCTGCTTGCTACCCTTCCACTCATGTTCCAGGCGCCCTTAATCAGCCTGATCGGACTATTCGGCTATGCCCTCGCATGGTATGGGGAGATTCATTTCACCGACGTTAATGGCAGCCGGATCGCCTGGGCAGTCGATGAAGCTGTCTGCCTCCTCTTGATCACCATTTTCGGCAGCTCCGGCGTCTGGCTGATTGCCGCAGGCTTCGCGGTTGTCGGCCTGCTGCGCCACCGCCCGTGGGAGCGCCTGCTGTTCAACCTGGCGATGCTGGTAATCTCGTATAGCCTGGCGGCACTGGTTTATCAGTTGATCCAATCTCCCGACAGCATTCCTTTCGGCGGCCCGCTTGGCCCACTAACGTTTGTATGTACCGCCGGCGCCTACTATCTCAGCAATATGACGCTGGTGAGTGTCATGATCGCCTTCGCCAGCAAGCAACCTGTCTTACGCGTCTACCAGCACAATCTGCGCCAGGTCGACTGGGTTCAACTACTCATTTTCACTATCGGCGCCGCAATGGCTGCACTGTATGCGATCAACCCCTGGCTGCTGATCTATGGCGTCTTGACCTTAGTTCTTGCCCGCCACGCCTTTGCTACTGTAGCCGCACTGAACACCGAAACCCAGCGCCGCACCCAACTAGCCGACGAGCAGACCCAGCTCTATGCCGAGCGCGCCCGGCTGGCCGAAGAACTGCATGCCAACCAGAACGAGCTTGCCCGCGCCGCCAAACTAGCCGAACTTGGCACATTCGCCGCCGGAATCGCCCACGAGTTCAACAATGTGCTCACAGCGATCCTCGGCCACGCCCAGGTAGCGAAGATCAGCGATACCTTTGCCGAGAAGGACTATTCGCTCGACATCATCGCCCGCGTTAGCCAGCGCGCCACGAGTATTACCGCCAGCTTGCTCACCTTCGCCCGCCAGCGCAATCCTGATCTTGAACTGGCACCGCTCCAGATCGCGCTACACGAGACGATTCAGCTCGTTGAGCCCGATCTGCGCCACGATCAGATCGCGCTCCACCAACAGATCGAAGATGTGCCGCCGATACTCTATGACATTGGGCAGATGACCCAGGTGTTGCTGAACCTGATCACGAACGCCCGCGACGCCCTGCGCGGTCGCCCCGACCCGAAGATCCAGGTGCGCCTGCATCGTGAAGCCGATGCCGCAGTAATCACCATTGCCGATAATGGCCCCGGCATTCCGCCCGATGTGCTTGAGCGGTTGTTCCAACCCTTTGTGACCACAAAAAAGAAGGGCAATGGCCTGGGGATGGCGATCTGTTACGGCATTGTCGAGAGCCATCAAGGCAAGATCAATGTGATCAGCAGCGCTGCCTATGGCACCACGGTCACAATCAGCCTGCCGATCCGTACCAGCGCTGAGCAGTCGGATGAGCCGCCTGGCGAACCGCCTGCCGAGCCGACCGCAGCGCTGAGCGGAACGGCTGCTGTAGCATAACGTGGTACAATGGAGCCAGCTATTAATATGGGCGGAGCATTCGCGTGCGGATGCTTCGCCCCAACGTGTAAGGGCCAATTCGCCGTTATGATTCGCAACGACATCCGTAATATCGCGATCATCGCCCACGTCGATCACGGGAAAACCACCCTCGTGGACGCGATGCTTAAGCAGAGCCGTATTTTCCGTGAGAACCAGGCCACCGAAGAGCGCATGATGGACAGCAACGCGCTCGAACGGGAGCGCGGGATCACGATTCTCTCCAAGACAACTGCCGTTAACTATAAAGGCACCAAGATCAACATTGTCGATACCCCCGGCCACGCCGACTTCGGCGGCGAGGTTGAACGGGTGATGAATATGGTTGATGGTGTGCTCCTGCTCGTCGACTCGGTTGACGGCCCTATGCCGCAGACGAAGTTTGTGCTGCGCAAGGCGCTCCAGGCCGGCCATCGGGCAATCGTGGTGGTGAATAAGGTCGATCGGCCGAATGCCCGCGTGAATTGGGTGGTCAACGCCACCTTCGACCTGTTCATCGATCTTGGCGCCTCCGACGAGCAGGCCGAATTCGCTACGGTCTTCACCAATGCGCTGCTTGGCCATTCGGGGCGCTCGCCGCTGAAGATCCACGAGTCGCTGGAGCCGCTTTTCGAGGCGATTATTGATCGCATCCCGGCCCCAGATGTCGATGCCGACGGCCCGGCGCAATTCCTGGTTACCACCAGCGGCTACGACGACTATAAGGGCAAGATCATTACCGGGCGCCTGCAACGCGGCACGCTCACTCGCGGCCAACCGCTGGTGCGGATCGACCGCAAGGGCGTGATCACTCCAGCTAAGCTCTCGCAGATTTTTGTCTATAACGGCTTGGCCCGCCAGGATGTCGAGACGGTTCGTGCCGGCGATATTGTGGCCCTGGCCGGCATCGGCGACGCGGGGATCGGCGAGACGATCGCCGACGCTACGCAACCCGAAGCCCTGCCGACGATCATTGTCGAAGAACCGACAGTTCGCATGACGTTCGGCGTGAATACCGGGCCGTTCGCCGGCCGGGAAGGCACCCACGTCACCTCGCGCAAGCTGCGCGAGCGGCTCTATCAGGAGACTGAGCGCGATGTGGCCCTGCGGGTCGAAGATACCAACAGCGCCGACGTCTTCCTTGTGGCCGGGCGCGGTGAGTTGCACCTGGGCATTCTGATCGAGACGATGCGCCGTGAAGGCTACGAATTCCAGGTCTCCAAGCCTGAGGTCATCTTCGTCGAACAGCCCGACGGCACCAAGCAGGAGCCGGTGGAACTAGTCGAAATCGAAGTCGGCTCAGATTATCAGGGCGTCGCGGTGGAACTGCTCGGCAAGCGCCAGGGCCAGATGCGCGATATGCACGTTCGTGATGATGGCACCGTGCATTATGTCTATGTCGTCCCGACCCGTGGGTTGCTTGGTTTCCGCCAGATGTTTCTGAGCGCAACCCGCGGCACGGGTATCCTCAACAGCCTTTTCTACGGCTACGAGACGGTGATGGGTGAACTGGAGATGCGCACTAACGGCAGCCTGATCGCTTCAGACACAGGCGCGGCTACCACCTTCGCCCTGCACGGCGTACAGGATCGCGGCACCTTCTTCATCACGCCCGGCCAGGACGTGTACGAAGGTATGGTCGTCGGCCAGCATATTCGCGACAGCGACCTTGAGGTGAATATCTGCAAAGAGAAGCACCTCACCAATATGCGCAACAACAAAGGCGCCGAGACGATCCGCATCGAAAGCGCCCGCCAACTCTCGCTCGATGATGCGATCGAGTACATCGGCGATGACGAACTCGTCGAAGTGACGCCCAAAGGCTGGCGGCTCCGTAAGAAATTGCTCAACTCCGACGATCGCCGCCGCGAAAAGAAAAAGCGCGATCTGGCCCTAGCGTAATTAGATGGCTGGGCGCTCGCGACACTCGCTTCAGGCGGCAGGATCGTCGGCGCGCATCAGTGCTGGCCGCCTGCCGCCTGCCGCCTGCCGCCTGCCGCCTGCCGCCTGCCGCCTGCCGCCTGCCGCGCCCTGAAGGACGCGGCTCGGGCCGGGGAGCGCGGTAGCGTCCTGAAGGACGCGCCGCGCTCTTGCGCCCGCCTGCCGCCTCCCACCTGCCGCCTGCCGCCTGCCTTCTCATCTTCCTCTAACCTCAGCTTAACAGTTCTTTTATGCCCTTCCGAGATACTTAAGAACGCATAGGCGCAATGGGTATCCTTCCCCGCGCCCAGTCCCCTTCCTACTACGACAACCGGCTCCGGGGTAGTTCGTTTGTCTCGCCGGATGCGCCAGTATGCGTGTGCGCAGCGGTTTGAAAGGGTGCTCCACCATGACAAGTGTCTCGGCATTCAGCCCGATGGCGGCTGATTCCATAATTCTGTACTTGAACGAAATCGGCGACGAGCCTCTGCTCACCTTCGACCAGGAGCAGGATCTGGCTCAGAAGATGCTTACTGGGCGTGATAGTCGTTTACGCCTTGCGGAAGATCAGCTTACACCACGCGACCGTTGCCGGCTCGAAGCCCAGGTGCATCATGGCGAGCGGGCGCGGGCGCAGTTGATCAATTCAAATTTGCGTCTGGTGGTGAGTATTGCGCGCCGCTACCAGGGCCACGGGCTGAGCCTGCTGGATCTGATCCAGGAGGGTAGCCTGGGTTTGATGCGCGCTGTAGATAAGTTCGATCCGAGCCGTGGGTTGAAGTTTTCGACCTATGCCACCTACTGGATTCGCCAGAGTGTCGGGCGGGCAATCGCCGACCACGGACGCACTGTGCGCCTGCCGGTTCACCTCGGTGAGCGGTTGTCGCGCCTCGCTCGGGTGCGCCAAGATCTGATCCAGCGGCTTGATCGCGATCCGACGGCTGAGGAGTTGGCGACCGAGCTTGACTTGACTGTCGAGCAAGTAACCCGCGCCGAACAGGCATCGATGACGCCGGCTTCGCTCGATGAGACCCACACCGAGGATGGCACCGGTTCGCTGGCCGAAATCATCGCCGACCCATTGCAACTCTCGCCGCTGGAGGAGGTGACCCACAGCCTCCTACGCGACGATTTGACCTCGGCGATGGCGCACCTCAGCCAGCGCGAGCGCAATATTCTGCGCCTGCGTTACGGCCTGGAGGGCGAAACCGCCCACACGCTTGAGCAGATCGGACGACGGCTGAGCCTGACCCGCGAGCGCGTTCGTCAGCTTGAGAGCGAGGCACTCAAGAAGCTGCGCGATCCGCTGCTTGGACGGCGACTGCACGGCTACTTCGACGAAGTGTAGCAACCACAACGCCTGAGGTAAGGGCGCTCCTTGGGGCGCCCTTACTGATTCAGCCGACGTGATCCGCTGGGACGAAGGCAGCTTCCACAGCACAGAATCAAGGCAGATAACTAAGCGCGAGTTCCGACCGTTCCCGCCAGAGCGATGCCGGCGCGAGGTCGGCGGCGCGAATAAACTGTTCGCGGGCGGGGGCCGTATCGCCCAGAGCAGCAAGAGCAGCACCCAGGTAGTAGGTCGCGTCGGCGCCGGCGCCGGCGGCCTGAGCTGCACGCGCCGCTTCCACAGCCGGCGCAAACTGGGCACAAGCATAACGACTAGCGGCTAGCGTCGTCAGCGCAGCACTATTAGCGGGGAGCGCAGCAGCGGCGATTTCGGCCATGGGCAGACCTTCGTCGCAGAGGGCATAGGTGGTTGTGAGGTGAAACTGTGCGCCGAGCAAAGCATAACGGCCCTGCTCGGCCGGTTCGGCCAGGCCCAGAGCCTGCTGGTAAGCCAGCGCCGCGGCGGCGTAATCGCGCTGAGCGGCATACCAACTAGCCCAGGCCAGTTGAACATCGGCAGCGCCGGGGGTCAGGCGCGCCACAACGTCGATCTCGGCTGCGGCGGCATCACCCGCGTTCACTGTCAGGTAGGCCAGCGCCAGCAACGTACGCGCTTGAGGATCGCCAGGGTCGGCGGCAACCAGCGCTTCAAGGCGGGCAAGGCCGCCCTGGGCATCGCCGGCGCGCCAGCGTGTATAGGCGGCATAGACGGCTGCGCTACGCGCCGCAGGGCCGGCGGGATCAACCTGGGCGAACTCGGCTTCGGCCAGACCATAGAAACCCAGGCTCAGGTAGAACTCGCCCAACGCCTGAGCGCGCTGCGCAACAGGAAGATCACGCAGTACCGCCAGTTGTTCGGGGCCGGCACCGATCGCCGGCAGCAGCGGCGCGATCTGCAACGACAGCGGGTTGACCGTAACCGGCGCAGCAAGCGCAGCAGCGTTGCCCAGCAGATCCAGCCGATACTGCGCGACAGCAGCCCATTCCGCCGCCAGCGGTTCATTCAGCGCACGGCGAAACGCCGCCTCGGCAACCGCATACTCGCCCTGGCGAAGCGCCAACTCGCCGGCAAGCACGCGACCTGGCCCCCGATAGACGCACGCCGCCGGGCTGCGGCAATCTTCCAGCAAGCGCCAGGTATCGGCAGCGAGGGCCGTGCGATTATCAACGGCGAGCGATTGGCCCAGGTACAGTAGCGCCAGGTGATAATCGGCCGTGGCTAAGCCCTGTTCCATTGCACTGCGCAAAGCGCGCTCAGCGTCATTCGCTTCGCCGCGCAGCGCACGCAACATCCCAACCCGCAGTTGAGCGCCAGGGAGCTTTTCAGCAAGCGGGAGATACGCCGCGAGCGCAACGTGGTAACGCCCAGACGCATAGAGCCGGTCGGCGGCGCGGAGGGCGTCACGCGGATCGGGTTGGAGGATCAGGCGCCAGGCGCCAAAAACCAAGAGTACTGCGCCGATTGTCGCGAGCAACAGGCGCACCGACAATCGAGATGGAATAAACCTCATCCAATCATGTGAGGCCGAAGCATTGCTTCGGCCCAACCAATGCTTCGACCCAACGGGAAGGCCTCCGACTACATAGCGCTCCTACCGTTCGCCACGCGGCCAGAAACTCCAGATAACCGCCGCCGCCGCCGCCCACCAGGCCCGCCCAGCTTCCTTCGTCAGGCCGCGCGTTCGCAATTGCACGCCACCCAGGAACAGCCCGGTGGCAACCACACCGCCGGCGAGCCGGTCGTTGGCGCGCTCCATGCGCCGCACACCGCGCTCAAGCCGGCTCAGATCCGACTTCGTCTGCAACTCGCCGCGATTGCCCGCCTTGTAATAGGCATCCATCTGGCGCGGCAGGGTCAGCAAAATCTGGCCGAGTTCGCGCAGCTCCTTTTGCACCTGATCGCCCCAGTTTTGATTTTTCTGCTCCCGCTCCAGCATCATGCGCGCGAAGGGCCGCAACTCCTGAAAAAGGTTGATATCGGGGCAGATCTCAGTCGAGAGCCCGGCGACCATACTCAACGCCCGACCGAGATACAGCAGATCTTGCGGGATCTGAAACGGCAGATCGTAGATGACATCGCGGGCTTCTTCAAAGATTGCCTCGATGTCCATATTCGTCATCTCGCGCATCGTGCGGTTGAACGAGTAGCGCAGCATCAACTCAACCGCCTGCACCACCGGACGACGATCGGCACCAGGCAAGATCATATTCAGTTCATCGAGCGCGGAAACGATCCGCTCAGCATCGTTCATCGCCAGGCCGATCACCCCACGCCGTAGCATCTCCATCGTTTGCGCAGGCAGGCGACCAACCATGCCGAAATCGACGAAGATCACTGTAAAGGGTGTTCCAAGATTAGTCGCACGTGCGGCGGCTTCCTCGGTGAACAGATTAGCCAGCGCCGCATCGCCGGGGAGTAAGGGCGCAGTTGGCGCCGGTGCTTCCACCCCATTGCCATAGATCGCCAGCGCCTGATCCGGCTCAACGCGCACAAAAAGATTACCGGGATGCGGATCGGCGTGGAAGACGCCATCGACGAAAAACTGCTTCAGGTAACAATTGTTCAGGCGCGCTGCCAGTTCAATCCGACTGACGCCAAGAGCTTCGAGGCTAGTGAGATCGTTGATCTTCACCCCGCTGATGCGCTCCATCACCAGAACCCGCCGGGTCGTCAGTTCGCTGATCGGCTCAGGCACGTAGACGCCGGGAAAGCCGGCGAAATTCCGGCGGAATTCCATGGCATTTTCGGTCTCGCTGACATAGTCCAGCTCTTCGACCAGCACACGCCCGAACTCAGTGAGCAGCGCCTCCAGGTCGGCACGACGCCGGATGGGCGGGTAGTTTTTGATCAATCGTACAACCCAGGCCACAGCGCTCAGATCGACCTCGATGATCTGCTCGATATGCGGGCGCTGCACCTTCACCGCCACTTCGCGCCCGTCCTCAAGCACCGCGTAATGCACCTGGCCAAGCGAGGCGGCGGCCACTGCTTCGGATGCGAAGCTGCGGAACAATTCGCTGGGCGGTGCGCCAAGTTCGGCGATGATCACCTCCAGCACATGGCCGGCGGGCGCAGCGGGCACTTCATCTTGCAAGCCGGACAGTTCACGCCGCACGGCTTCGGGCACAATGTCGGCACGCGAGGAGAGGAACTGGCCGAGTTTGATCTGCATACCGCCCAATTCGAGGGCGAGCATGCGAAACCGGCGCGCAATCCGCACCCAGCGGTTCGTCGCCGTACGGCGCACGTACCAGCGCAACAACGCAAACCGGGCCAGGAAAACATCCCAGAGATAAATATGAATGACCACACCCAGAAAAAAAGCGGAAACGCGCAAGAACCGCTGACGCGGCTTAAATTGCGGAGCAGGCGTATTAATCAGTGGTAGCGCAGCCGACTCAGGAGCCTTCTGGGCGTTCGGCTGAATCTGATGCGATGGCATAAGGCTGTTTTTCTGCTTGTACACCCCTGGATTATACCAGGAAACGTACCAGACTATCGGACAAACTGCGCGGCCCACCTGATGATGGAGCCGAAATTAAACCGTTAGACGGATCTCGTGCGCGCCACTCTGCGTTACCATTGAACTATGGAACCAACGCCCGACAGTAGTCGCTCGCCAGATATACTGCGGCAACTGTCGCAAGAAGAACCTAGCTCGCTTAACAACCTATGGCTATTGATAGTATTCGTCTCCTCACCGACAGCGCCGCGCAGCTCTGGCCTCGCCTCATCGGCTACGGCCCAATTGATGCGCTTTTGAACAGTTCTTGTTACGACGAGTGGCTCACGATTGCCGCCCGTTCCGCTGATTTAACCCACGCCGATCAACAACTACTCCGCCGCGATTATCGCCGCATGTGCAACCTGATTGACGAGATCGAAACCCTCGTTCGCTCACGCAGCCGTGCGATTGAATTGGTCCAAGCCCGGATTGCGGAAGAGGATTCAGGACTCAGGATTCAGGATTCAGGAGTTGCAGACTGAGCAGCGCAATTTAATCCTTAATAGCCCGTAACGAACGACGGTCGGCGAGTTCTTCGCCGACCGTTGTTTGTCGTCTGTTGTCTGTCGTCGCTACACTACTTCGATATTCTCGCGCCCGCCGTAGAGCGTCCACCAGGGCTTGGCGCCGGTGGCAAGCACTTCATTCAGCGCCATAATGTTCACCACGCCGCGATCTTCGAGCCAGCCTTCGAGCGCACCGAGGCCCTGCTGGGCATAGATGGGAATGGCATCCTGCCAGGTGGCGCGGCCGCAGAGCACACCCGAGAATGGCGTCTCCGACTCGGCGGCGAGTTCTAGCGTCTCGCGGAAGATTTCGTCGGTGACACCCGCGCTGAGATAGATGAAGGGCTTCTTGGCCATGCTGGCGGCCTGCTGGAACAGTTCTTTGGCCTGTTCGCGGTTGTAGGCCGCCGCGCCGCCGGTGAAGCAGCGCATCCCCGCAACGAACTTCACATTGACCGGCACTTCAACTTTGAGCACATCCACGCCGTATTGCGGCTTAGAGAACTCTTCCATGTACTGGGTCACATATTTCGGCTTCACCTTGGCAAAAGCCAGGCTCTTGTCATCACCGATCGTATCATCGTAGCAGATTGGCTCCAGGAAGAAGGGCACATCATTGGCGGCACACTCAGCGCCGATGCGCTCGACGAAGGCGTGCTTCACTTCGTTGATCTCGGGGCCTTCGGCCGGATTATAGTAGAGCAGGATCTTGATTGCATCGGCACCGGCCTCGACAAGGCGCCGCACGCTCCAGGCGCCCAGTAAGTCGGGCAGGCGACCGGGCGTGTTGGCGTCGTAGCCCGTCTTCTCATAGGCGAGCAACACACCGGTGCCGGGGGCGCGCTGGGCAATGGCCGGCAGGCCAAACTCGGGATCCATCAGAATAGCGCTCGCATGCCGGGTGAGAATCCGCGTGACGGCAGTTTTGAACTCGGTCAGCGCGTCATCGCCCACCTCGGCACCGCGAGCCTTGGCGATCGCCTTCTTCAACGAACCACGCTGATCCATTGCGGCAGCGGCAATCACGCCGTGATCATCGGCGCATGCCTGAATGCCGTCGAACTTGCCCTTACTGATCTGAACTTTGGCCATGGCTCTCACTCCTTTGCAGGGGTGTATGCACAGTGCAAACAACGGGTAGCACCGGCATTATACACGATTGTAGCCGGGCGAAGTGTGGTACAATTCGTAACGCATTGTTGCCTACTGCACAGGTTAAACCTGGGAGGTCTCAAATGAAGCAGGCTATTGGCGCCTTCGCTTTTCTGCTCGGGCTGCTCTTCGGTATGGTCGGCGGGGCTGCGCTTCTGGCCTACGCGTATCAGGCAGCCGGGCTCTATCCGCCCGACGACGCAACGATCAAGTTCATCGCCCGCGAGCGCGGTTGGCTTCGTGACGACGTGTAGAATCGTGTTGTGTGTTGCATGTGACGGGTTGCGTGTTGCATGTTACGGGTTGCATAGTGGTTTGCCGCCACGCTGAGCGGAGCACGTAATACGCGATACGCAACACTGTCTGACGCACAAGGAGGTGCTGCGATGGCCCAGAATTGGTTCGCCCATTACGATAAAGGCGTCCCGCAGACAATTAATTACCCCAGCCTCACGATCAGCGAGATGCTGAACGAGGCGACCCGCAAGTACGGCGAGAAGACAGCCACCAATTTTGTGCTTAAATATATGCTCGGCGGGCGCTACACGGTGGGCGGCAAACAGACGTACCGCCAACTCAACGAGCAAGTCGATCGGCTTGCCACAGCGCTCTACCAGTTAGGCGTGCGCAAGGGTGATCGGGTTGCCGTTATGCTGCCCAACTCGCCGCATTATGTGATCAGCTTCTTCGCGGCCGTGCGGCTCGGCGCGATTGTGGTCAACGTCAACCCGACGTACACCAGCCGCGAACTTCAGCACCAACTCAACGATAGCGGCGCTGAGACGATCGTGCTGCTGAACCTTTTCTTCCCGCGGCTGCGCGAGATCAAAACCGAAACGAATGTGAAGCGGATCGTCGTCGCCAATGTGTTCGATACGCTGAGCTTCCCAGCAAACTTCCTGGTTAAGAGCAGCCAGAAGCGCACCCCCGAGTGGGTGGAGGTGCATCCCGAGCAAGACATCTTCTTCTTCCAGCACTTGCTTGAGAAATATGGCCCCACTCCGCCCAAGGTGACGATCGACCCAAACGATGTGGCGCTGTTTCAGTATACCGGCGGCACCACCGGCCTGCCTAAGGCCGCAATGCTCACCCAGCGCAATCTGGTGGCGAATGTGCTCCAGATCGCGGCCTGGCTCACCGACGGCAAACCCGGCGGCGAGAAGATGATGGCCGCCATCCCCTTCTTCCACGTCTACGGGATGACGGTGGCCATGCTGTATAGCATTCATATGGGCGCCGAGATTGTGATCGTGCCCAACCCGCGCCCGATCGACAATGTGATGAATGTGATCCAGAAGGAGCGCTGCACGCTCTACCCTGGCGTACCCGCGATGTACATCGGCATTATTAACCATCCCAAGGTTAACGAGTACGACCTGAAGAGCGTCAAGGCCTGTATCTCGG
Source organism: Chloroflexales bacterium (assembly GCA_038247995.1). Lineage (GTDB taxonomy): Bacteria > Chloroflexota > Chloroflexia > Chloroflexales > Chloroflexaceae > JBBRUG01. The sequence continues at coordinate 14,818 of JBBRUG010000037.1, forward strand.
GTTCGGCCCCACTGCCGATGGAGGTGCAGGAGAAGTTCGGCCAGATCACCGGCGGGCGGCTCGTGGAAGGCTTCGGCATGACGGAAGCCAGCCCGGTGACGCACTGCAACCCGGTCTACGGCACGCGCAAGGGCGGCAGCATCGGCGTGCCCTTCCCCGACACCGAGGCCAAGATTATCGACCTGGAGACCGGCGAGGCGTTGCCCTTCGGCGGCGACTCACAGGGCGAGCTCTGTGTGCGTGGGCCGCAGGTGATGCAGGGCTACTGGAACCGCCCCGAGGAGACGGCCGGCACGATCGACGCCGAGGGTTGGCTGCATACCGGCGATATCTGCAAGGTTGATGACGAAGGCTACTTCTTCATTGTCGATCGCAAGAAAGATATGATCATCGTCTCCGGCTTCAAGGTGCTGCCCCGCGATGTGGAAGAGGTGCTGTTTATGCACCCTAAGGTGATGGAAGCCGTCGTGGCCGGCATCCCCAACCCGCAACGCGGCGACGACACGGTGAAGGCGTATATCGTGGTCAAGCCCGGTGAGAACCCCACTGTCGCTGAGATCAAGGAGTTCTGTAAACTCCACCTCGCGCCCTACAAGGTGCCGCGCGAAGTTGAATTCCGCAGCGAACTGCCGAAAACAATGGTCGGCAAAGTGCTGCGCCGCGTGCTTGTCGAGGAAGAAAAGGCCAAGCAGAAAGCCGCCCACGCCGAGACGGCTACCGCATAAAGACGCACGATCGTGCGTCTCGCCATAAGGCAGGCCAGGCCGACCGCGAATACGCCACGAATGCACGAATGCGGGCCAGGTCGGGGTGGCTCTGCGCATATAACCAACAATCCCCGGCGCCAGGCGTGATTGGCGCCGGGGTTCATTTTGTGGAACATTTCACCACCTCCCTTCGTCTGAATGGGTAGGAGGTGTTGTATGAACCAGCTCCGTTTTCGGTGGCGCCTTACGCGCACTACCTTCACGCTTGGTTCGCTGTTCCTGATCCTCTGGCTCGCTGGCTGTAGCGCCTTTACGGCCCAGCCGACACCCACTGCCGCTGTGCCCTCGCCCCGTCCCACGCTGATTGCCGCTCCGGAAACGCCCTCGCCCACTGCCGCATCCCAACCCACCGAACCATTCGCAGCGCCCATCGGCACAATCGCCGGCCTCGCCACCACGCTGCCGACAGGCTTTACGCCCGGTTCCAGCAGTGTTTTTGCCGCATTTACGCCTCCGGTTGTGCAAACAACAGCCGATGTGCGTGCGCCGGAAATCGCTCCCGATCTCAGCAATGTCGAGCTCACCGGCATCCTCGCGCCCGAACAGCAGGCGCGCCTGGCTGAACTGGGCTTTGTGATCAGCCCCGGCGCTACCAGGGAGTTCTATGAACTCTACGAACGCGCGCGCTACGCCAATGTGCCGGTCTTCGTTAGCTCCGATTCGCTGCTGCACGTCTACCACCTGCTCTTCGACAAAACGCTGCGCAAAGCCGAAGTGAACGCCTTCATCCCGATGCTTAGCGCACTGGATCTGGCGCTCTTGCGCACTTCGGCGGCACAGTACGAAGCGCTGCAAGGCACGCCCTGGGCCGAAGCCGCCCGACGCAATGCGGCCTACTTCGCTGTAGCAGTGAAACTGCTCAACCCGGAATGGGAACTGCCCGACGGCCTGCGCGATCTAGCCGAGCCTGATCTGGCCGGGATCACCGCCCATGGCGCGCCCGGCCCTTCGGCGATCTTCCCCGCCTACCCACGCGGCGAAGACTGGAGCCAGTATGTGCCACGCGGCCATTACACCAAAAGCCCTGAACTGGAGCGCTACTTCCGCGCGATGATGTGGCACGGCCGGATGACCTTCCGCGTCGAGGACGCAACGGAAACTCAACAGGCCGCGCTACTCACCCTGGCATACCAACAAACGCTGGTCGATGCCCAACCAGCCGCCGCCGTGTGGGCCGGGATCTACGAACCAACGGTTTTTTTCGTGGGCCGCAGCGATGACCTGACGCCGGAGGAGTATGCCACGGCGCTGGAGCAAGCCTACGGGCCGGTAGATGCTCCGCGTGACCTGCTCGACGACGCGGCATTCAGCGCGTTCCAACAAGTTGTGGTCAAACTGCGCGCCCCACAGATCATGGGTATGCTCGCGGTTCCGGGCGAGAACCTGGAGGCGACGCAGGGGTTGCGCCTGATGGGCCAGCGCTTCGTGCTCGATGCGTTCATCTTCCAGCAACTGATCTACCCTGAGGTGCCGGAGCGCGGCCTGCCCACTTCGCTCGATGTCTTCGCCGCCCTCGGCTCCGCGCGCGCGCGCAATCACTTGGCCGACCGCGGCGACATGGCCCTGACCAACTATCAGGCCAACCTCGACAAGCTGCGTGCGCAGTTCGCCGGCTACGACGAAACGATTTGGACCCAGAACCTCTACTGGAGCTGGATCCATAGCCTGCGCCCGCTGCTGGAACCGGTCGGCGCCGGGTACCCGCAGTTTATGCAATCGGCTGCATGGCAAGACAAACAGCTCACCACGGCGCTTGGATCGTGGACAGAACTGAAGCGCGACACGATCTTGTATGCCAAACAGGTGTATGCCGAGCGCGGCTACGACTCGCTCGAACCGCCTGATCCCGAGCGCCCGAAGGGGTATGTTGAGCCGACGCCGCTGCTCTATGCACGGATTGCCGCGCTGAGCCGCATGACTATCGCGGGATTGGACGCCCGCGGCCTGCTGGCCGAAGAAGATCGCGGCGCGCTGGAAGCTATGGCGCAGATCGCCGAACGGCTGCAAACCATCGCCGAAAAGCAATTACGCAATGAAACGCCGACAGCGGACGAGTATGAGTTCATCCGCTTCTACGGCGCTGAGATCGAGGCGCTTACCTTTGCTGCCGATGATGATGGAATCTACCAGGGTCGCGGCGGCTCGCCAGCCGGCGGTGATCCGCTACAGGCCGCCGTTGTGGCCGACATCGCGAGTAATCCGAGTATGGGGGTCGTGCTGGAAAACGGCGTCGGTCGGGTGTTCGAGATCTACGTGGTTGCGCCAATTGAAGGCCACCTTGTGCTGACGAAAGGCGGCGTTTTTTCACACTACGAGTTCGTCCAGCCACGCGAGGCTCGGCTCACCGACGAAGCCTGGCGCGCGCTGCTGGATGCCGGCGAAGCCCCACCGCTCGCCGATTGGACGCGGAGCTACCTCGTGGAGCAGAACAGCGCTGAGCCGCTGGAAACTATCATCCGTCGCTTCAACGAGCAATTGATCCAGGCCTTCTGGTACACCGACGCCGAACGGGTGGCCTTCTTCCTGGATACGGACGAGCTCGCCGACACTGTGAACTATACCGCCGGGCTCAAGGATGCCGGCCAGTTTGGCGGTATGAAACTGCTGAGCCTGGAGTTTCGTTCGTTCGACTTCGCGGATGCCAATACCGCGATTGTCACCACCCGCGAGCGCTGGAGCGACGAACTATACCGCGGTTCGCCCTACTTCGCCGAGCAGCAGACGCTGGGCGATCCGGTATTGGTTGGCGTGCGCCCGCCCTACAGTATGGATGTAACCTACACGCTCCGGCGCGACAACGAGCGCTGGCTGATCACGCGGATTGTCCTGCCGCCGGGTATGCCGCCGGCGTGGGAGGCGGTGGAGTAGATCGCCCGGAACGACCGACCACGACCCGAACCGACCGCGAATAGATCGGCCGACCGCGAATGCGCGAATCCCAACTAGGACTGCCGACTCACCGCAACGCTTACAATTTGGAGCGACGAATATCATCACGCCCAACACTAGTCGCGCATTCGCGCCCCCCATTCGCGGTCGGCTTGCCTCCATTCGTGGTCGGCTTGCCTCCATTCGTGGTCAACTTAGCCGCTGTATCATCATCCTGATCCTCGTGATCGCCCTTGACGCATGCTCCGCCCCCCAACCATACGTCGCATCACCCGACATGACCGGCTGGCAAGTGCTGTACGAACGTCCGGATCCTGTCGGCGCGTCAGTTGTTGATCTGCGCGCCGTGGGCGATGTGATGCTTGGGCGTGGCATTGCAGCTACCGCTGAGCGACGCGGCGTTGATCATGCCTTCGCAGCTAGTGGCGATCTGCTGGCCGGCGATCTCACCGTGGGCAACCTGGAGAGTCCATTTACCACCCGAAGCGACACACTGCGCCCCGGCCCGTATCGGCTGATCGCCCCGCCCGAACTGGCCGCCGCCCTGCCCACTGCCGGATTTACCGCCCTCGCTCTGGCAAACAATCATGCCCGCGACGCCGGGCCGGAAGGTCTGGCCGATAGCCTGGTCGTCCTGGAACACGTCGGCATCACAGCCCTCGGCGCCGGAGCAACGACCGATGCAGCGTATGCACCGCGAATCCAGACGCTCAACGGCCTGCGCGTAGCACTGTTGGCCTTCAATGATGTAATCGATCCGGCTGATGGAGCAGCGGCACGCCTCGCGCCGGTTCTTGCCGCGCCGGAGGAATGGCGCGATCCCGATACACTGGCCTGTGCCGAAGCGTGCGCCAATGTGCGCGCCTGGCTCGGCCCTGCAGCGCTCACCGCTGTGCAAACTGCGCGTGCAGAGGCCGATGTTGTGGTGGTACAGACGCATTGGGGTGTGGAATATGCCGCCGTGCCTTCGGCGCGTCAGCGGGCCTGGGCCGAGCGCCTAGTTGCCGCCGGCGCCGATCTCGTCGTCGGTGCCCATCCGCATGTGCTGCAGCCCGCCGAACGCATACAGTCGGGCGGACGCACCGGATTTGTCGCCTATTCGCTCGGCAACTTCGTCTTCGACGGCCCGGCCGACCCGCAGCGGAACAGCGGCGGCGTTTTGCGCGTGTTGCTCGACGAGCACGGCGTTGCCCTTGTCACCGTTGCGCCCATCGATCCAACCGGCGGACAGCCGCGCCAGCTTGCCCTCGACAGCCCTGCGGGGCAGGCAGTACTCCAGGCGCTAAACGGCGCGCCAATCGCCGAGCCGGCGTCAACGCTCTACCCAGCGCCCACCACCACTGCGTGGCGTTGGAACGGCGGCACTGCCGTGCAGGACACCCTGCCCAACACGATCACGCCCGCCGTTGCGCCCACGCGGCTGCCCGTCGATCTCCGCGGCGACGGCGTACCGGTCTGGGCCAATCTCGATGCACAGGGCGTAGTAACCGTGCGCGATGGGCCGGAAGCTACAGCGCCGATTCTCTGGCAAAACGAAGATCCGGCATGGCGCTTCACCCGCATTGCCGCCGGCGACCCCAACGACGATGGGCGGGCCGAACTTGTCTTGCTGCTCTGGCAGGCCGATGAGACAGGAACGCCGCGCTCGCAGCCCTACTTGCTGGGTTGGCGTGGCGGACGCTATCAGGTCATCTGGGGCGGATCGGCAACCGCCACGCCCATTCAGGATCTTGCCGTCGGCGATCTCGATGGCGATGGGCGCAGCGAACTAGTGGTATTGGAGGGCGGCACCCTGCCGGGCGATCGGGGAGAATATGTATCGATCTGGACGTGGCACGGCTGGGGATTTCAGCGCGACTGGCGCTCACCGGCCGGCGCCTGGCGCACGATCCACTTGATCGACGCCGCCAACACCAGCGATTGGCTCATCGTAGCGGCGCCGTAAGACAAGGTTTCAGAAGGCAGGCGGCACGGTTCGCTCACCAGAACCCGCTCTACCTCTGAAGACGGTAACGCTGCCTGAAGCCTTCCCTACCATCTAAACAGACGACCGCTTTCCGCATGCGTACCGCATTGGTACGCGCTGTGCGGCCTGCCGCCTGTGTCCTGCCGCCTGCATCCGGGCACACTAACTACTGCTGTTCCGGTGGCCGCGGCACGCGCACCACTTGCACCTGCGTATCGCCGGCAAGCACGCTTAGCAGCGTGGAAGCAAGCGAGATCACCAACCCACCCAAAAAGGCCGCCCAGAATCCATCCACTACAAAACTGATCCCCAACTGATCGGCCAGCGCCGATGTCAAGCCCAGCAGCAGTGCATTGATCACCAGGCCAAACAGGCCCAGCGTGAGAATGACTAGCGGGCAAGTCAACAAATAGAGCAACGGGCGCAACAACACATTGAGCAACCCAAATACAAGCGCTACAATGCCGATCTGCCAACCCGGCCCACTAAAACTGATTCCGGGAACGATCACGACCGCCGCAAAGATCGCCAGACTACTGATCAACCAGCGCAAAAAGACGCGCTGCCAGTTGATTGTCGGGCGCGGCGGCACCGAAAATGGCTCATTTTGCATCGGCTCTCCCCAACTACGTACGACTCGCTCCTCGCGCCTGTGTATGATACTATAGGCCGCTGTTTAAGGATGCAAAATGCAAAATGCAAATCGAGTGTGTAGAAGTATATGCAGAACCAGTTGAGCATTTTCGCCCAGGTTGAGCAGAGCGCCCATGCCGATGGCAAAGCTGAGTATTTCCGGCTGCATCGCCACCGCTTCGCCGCGATGTTACGGGCAATCGACGCACCAAAAAACGCCCAGATCCTGGAAGTGGGCGTCACACCGGGCCATTTTACCGAACTACTCGTGCAATCGGGCTATCAAGTCAGTGGGGTGGATCTTGATCCGTTTACCCGCCGGACACTCTGGGAACGCCTTGGCGTGGACGTGCGCCAGGCCAATCTGGAACGAGAACCGCTCCCATTCCCCGCCAACAGCTTCGATTGGGTCGTTTTCTCGGAAGTAATCGAGCACCTGGTCTATTCGCCGCTGCCGGTGCTGCGTGAATTTTACCGCGTGCTGCGCCCCGGCGGTAACGTGCTGATCAGCACGCCGAATGAGTTGTATGTAAAGAGCCGCCTGCGCACGCTCATGCGGGTGCTGCTCTGGCAAAGCCTGAGCACGCGTGATGAATTCAGCCACCAGATGCGCCTCGAAGGCACGGCGCGCTACACCACCCACGCCCGCACCTACACAATGCGCGAACTCACCTGGCTCGTTCAGGAGGCCGGCTTCCGCATCGCGCAGCAGCGCTACGAAGCGCCCTGGGAGCGCGTGGGCCTGGAGGCGGATCGCCTGCGCTCACACACCCTGCGCGTAATCGCCAAAGGTGCGTTCTACGCTCTCACCGCAACTGTCCCCCCCGCCCGCTCAATGCTCCTCGTAGTGGGTAAAAAGTAGGGGGCCGCCGCAGATTCGGCGTCCTGATGCTGTCGGAAGCCCCGCTCCCGCTCAGGGAGCGGGGTTGGGGGTGCGGGCAACGGCAAAAACCCTCCACCTGAGAGCCTGAGCGCCCCCCGTCCCGCGTGAATGCCGCTCACTCCCCTGTCTGATCAGCCAGAATACGATGTACGTCGCGGCGCGCCTGTGCGAGGGTCTGCATCACAGCGCGTACCTGCTCGGCGCTCCCATGGCGCGCAGCCTGCATTACCACATCCAACAATGCCGAAGCGCTGCGCCGCAATTCGCCCAATTCGGCATCAGCCGTATCGGGGCGAAACTCGTGCCGCCCGTGGCCGTGCGCCTGATGCGCAGCCAGCGCCGCTTGGCCGGCTTCCGTAATTGTGTAGACCCGCTTGCCCTCGACCTGCTCGCTGATCAGGAAGCCCTCGTCTTCGAGCATTTGCAGCGTCGGGTAGACCGAACCAGGGCTTGGGCGATAAAAGCCGGCAAAGCGCCGCTCTAGTTCCTTGATCAGCTCATAGCCGTGGCGCGACTGCTCGGCAAGCAATTCCAGTAATGCAAAGCGAATATTGCCGCGCTTGTGGCGCCGCCGCGGGCCGCCTTCACCACCAAACGGATCGTCGCCGGGAGGGCCGCCAAATGGGCCGCCAAATGGCCGACCGCCGCGCGGACCAAACCAGAAACCCCGCTCTCGCCGCGGCTGACCTTCTCGATACCATTGCTTATGCTGATGACGCATGTCATGCTCCTTTACGATATATCGCTACCTACATGCACTACTATATCACGCTAACGATATATCGTCAATAGGTTTTTATCTCTCATAGGGGGCATGTGCAGCCTGCGGCGTGCAGCGTGCAGAGCAGCAAGAGCATCCTAAGCGTGCAATGCGTATTAAAAGGTGCGTTCTCCCGCTTTACCGCTCTCCCGTTTTGCCTTTTACCCACCTCCCGCATATAATGGTCGGCGAAAGCAATGCCCGTACGCCCCCCGCCTCCTGCATCCGGGCCGCTAGCTCAACGGCAGAGCAATCGGCTCATAACCGACGGGTTCTGGGTTCGAATCCCGGGCGGCCCACCAGCCAATGCAAAATGTAAAATGTAAAATGCGCACGGGTCATTTTGCGTTTTGCATTTTGCATTTTGTATTTTGATGCGCGTCATTGTAATTGGCGGCGGCCTCGCAGGCCTGAGCGCCGCGTTACACCTGGCCGAGGCCGGCTACGCGCCGCTGTTACTCGAAGCCGCGCCACAACTCGGCGGGCGCGTTGCCGGCGGCGCAACCATTACGCTTAACCACGCCGACCGCGAGTGGCATTTCACCGCCGAGCACGGCATCCACGGCCTCTGGGGGCAGTACCGTAACCTGCGCGCAACCCTCGCGCGCCACGCCATTGCCCCCGATCTGGTGCCGGCCCGCCATGAGGATTGGCTGCACAGCAGCGGCACTGCCGTCCGTCGCGCTGAGGCGGGTAGCATCGTGCGACGCAGCCGCATCCCGGCCCCATTCCACTACCTCAGCCTGCTCGTCCGGCCTGCCTTCCTGGCCATGCTCACCCCCGCCGATCTACTCGGCCTGCCGCGCGTTGTGGGCAGCCTCTACCTGGCCCTGGCCTACGATCCGCTCAGCGAACCGACCCCACTCGCCGGGCGCACCGCCGCCGATCTTTTCACCGCCTGGCCACCCCGTCTGCGCGCCTTCCTCACCGCGCTGATGCGTTCCGGCCTGGCCGATCATCCCGAGCAAGTGCCGCTCGGCGGCTTTCTCGCTTTTCTGCGCTTCTACACGCTGCTCCGCCGCGATGCCTGGGCCTTCAGTTATTTCCCCGCCGATAGCGGCAGCGCAATGATCACGCCCCTCGCCACGGTGATCGCCAACCACGGCGGCACGATCCAGACTGCGGCCGGCGTCGAGCAGATCGAACGGGATGATCACGGCTGGCGCGTGCACTGGCGCGTCGGCGCAACCCACCACGTAGCCTCCGCCCGGCAGCTGATTGTAGCGCTCGATGCTCCTGCCGCTCAACAATTACTGCTCAATGGCCACACCACTGTTGCGGCAGCCCAGGAACTCAGCTGGCCCACCGGCCTGGCTACCGGTGTCGTACGGCTCTGGTTCAGTCGCGCCCCAACCCGCGGCGCTGAATCAGGCATCTGTAGCGGGTCGTTCACGATCGATAACTTCTTCTGGCTGCAACACTTTCAGCACGAAGTGGGCGCATGGCACGCGGCCACCGGCGGTAGCCTGGTCGAAGCGCACATCTACGGCCCCCCCGAGGTGCTCGCCCTCCCCGCTGCCACGCTGCTTGCCCGCGCAATCGGCGACATCCAACGCGCTTACCCGGAGTTACGCGGTAACCTGCTCCACCAGACCCTCCAACGCAATCCGCCCAGCCATACGCGCTTCGCCGCTGGGGCGGAAACCAACCAACTTGCTGTCGCCAGTCCCTGGCCTGATCTCAGCTGCTGCGGCGACTGGATTGCGTATCCGCATCCGGCGCTCTTCCTGGAACGTGCCACCGTCACCGGCATTGCCGCTGCGGCCCGGGCGATCAGCGCACTCGGCGGTAACCCACCAGACATCCTGCCCGCCCTGCCGCCCGAAGCGCCCGCCCGCGCCCTCGAACGCGCCTTGCGCGGGGTACGGAAACGCGTTCGGCAGAGATCAGCCTGACCGTCCGACCGTTCGCAGTCTAACGACCAACGACCAACGACCAAAATTTTCATCCTTCATCCTTCATCCTTCATCCTTCATCCTTCATCCTTCATCCTTCATCCTTCATCCTTCATCCTTCGTCTACCGTCCTTCAAGGAGGCCCCATGCCCCACCCACTGCTTGTCCAGCTCCGCTTCACCCGCGACGAATTCCAGCGCGCCCTCGCCGGCCTGACCGACGCCGATGCACGCCGCCGTTTCTTGCCGATGAACTGCATCAGTTGGAACATCGGGCACCTGGCCTGGCAAGAACAACGCTACTGGCTCTGGCGCGGGCAAGGTACGTTACTGCTGCCGGAGATCGACACCCAATTCAGCTTCGGCGCACCGGCCAGCACCCCCGAACTCACCGCCGTCTGGGAGGCATGGCACACGATCGTCGCCGCCGCCGACCCCTGGCTCGACACGCTCAACGAGGCCGACATGGTCGCAGCGCCGCAAGGCTCCGACGCGCCCGGAAACTCACTGCTCGGTACAATGTGCCTGCGCATGATCTATCACTACTGGTATCATCTCGGCGAGAGCATGGCCGTGCGCCAGATGCTTGGCCACACCGGTTTACCAGAGTTTGTTGGGTCAATGGACACAGTCGCACCGTATCGTTCAGGGTAGTAAAGCAGGAGAACGGTAAAGCGGTAGAACGGTAGAACGGTAAATCGGTAAATCGGCTATCATCCGGCTATGCTCAGTTCTCAGTAGGAATAAATCTGTGCCGTTGCAAATCCTAACTGAGCGCCCGCCGATCTCGGTGGTCATTCCCACCTACAATGCGCTACGCTACTTGCCGGCTTGTCTGGCGGCGCTGCGGGCGCAACTTACCGCACACGACGAGATTGTGCTGGTGGATAATCACTCGCGTGATGGCGCCGGGGCATGGGCGCGCCGATACGCCCGCGATGTGCGGGTGTTGGAACTGCCGTATAACACGGGGTTTGCGGGCGGAACGAATGCGGGGATTGCCGCAGCGCGCGGCGATCTACTACTGCTGATCAACGACGATGCGCTCGCCGAGCCGGGCTGTATAACGGCGCTCTGGCATGCCCTCTGCGCAACGCCGACAGCGGGGGTTGCTGCCGGGGTACTCACGTTCAGTCGCCGGCCAACAATTATCGCCTCGGCCGGGATTATG
>JBBRUG010000038.1:0-25529 GCA_038247995.1 Chloroflexales bacterium
CACATGGGTGCGCCCCTACCCATTGCGGGCGGCATTGCGGGCGGCATTGCGGGCGGCATTGCGGGCGGCATTGCGGACAACATTGCGGGCATTGCGGGCGCTGCGGGCGCTGCGGTACGGGCGGACCCACGTGTCCGCCCACACTTGGGCACCGTGATCCAATGGTTTAAAACTATGACTACCAACGACTACATCCATGGTGTACGGGGGCATGCATGGCCGGCATTTCATACCAGGCTATGGCAGCGCAACTATTACGAACATATTATTCGCAATGCGGATTCCGTGAGCCGCATTCGGAACTATATTGCCGCTAACCCACGCAAATGGCAGCGGGATCGATTTTCGTAACGCGCACCTCATTCCTGGTTGCCCACAGGCCGCCTACCGATACTACGCCCGTCGCGGTTGCCCTGCCGCCAACCCGCCGGCCAGCTCCGGCATCTCAGCGCGATACCACGCGATCGTGTCGCGCAACGTATCGCGCAATGGGCGGAAGTTTGCCCCCAACTCATGGGCCGCTTTTGCCGAAGAATATGGGTGTGGCTCGGCAAGCGTGCGTATGCCTTCGAGCGTGGCCAGCACGGGCTGGCCCGTAATCCGCCCGTAGGTCTCCGAAACCCAGGCGTAACTAAAGGCAAACCAGCGCGGTGCAGCGATCCGCGGCGACGACACGCCGCTCAACTCTTCCAACAAACGGTAGATCTCTGCAAACGGCACCGGCGCCTCCGCACTCACCAGATAGCGTTCGCCGCTGCGGCCTACCTGTGCAGCGCGAATCATGGCTGCCGCCACATCACGGGCATCTGTCGGCGAACCCCAACCGGGAATGATCACCGGCAAGCGCCGGTTCAGGTAATCGAGCACAATCTGCCCCGCACTCGTCGGCGCTGCATCGCCGGGGCCGAACATCCAGCCCGGCAAAATAAAGGGCACTTCCAGGTTGCTGCTGCGCAGAAACGTCTGCATCTCCGCTTCAACCACCAGTTTACTGCGGAAGTACAGGTTGTTTTGTACATCTGCATCCGGCGGGGTCGCCTCGTCCGCAGGGTTGGCCTTACCCAGCACGCCCGAAGAGCTTGTATGCACGGCGCGCTTGAGCCCGTTTGCCTCAGCAACACGTAGAAGCTCAATCGTCGCATCGATATTGAGCGCCTTCAGTGTGGTCCAGTGATCGCCCGGCTGATAATATTCGCGAAAATAGGCCGCAGTGTGAAACAATGTGTCGTGGTCGGCCAGCGCCGAAGCAAACCCGCGTACATTCGCCAGGTCGCCCTCAACAATGCGTATGTCGCGGCCATTCTCGACGCTGCCGAGGCACTTTTCGCCGAGGTAGGCTATGAATCCGCGACAACAAATGCAATCGCGGCCCGGGCCGGCGTGCCAATCGGATCGGTCTACCAGTTCTTCGCCAACAAACAGGCCTTGCTTGACGCCGTTGCCGAGCGGTATCGTTCCGGCGCCGCTGCGCTGTTCGACGCCGTGCTTACCCCGGAAATAGCCGCGCTGCCTACCCCGGAACTCGTCGAGGTTATTCTCGGCGTTATGGTTGAATTTGGCGCGCAGCGCATCGGCTTCACGCGGATCGTGCTGCATGCCGGCGCGCACCCCGACCTGGGCGCCGCAGCCACACGCATCCTCACCGAGGTGGCCGTGCGTTTCGACGCCCTGCTTGCCACCCGCGCCGCCCACGTACCTGCCGAACGCCGCGCCCTAGTTGTACGCCTCAGCCTGACTGCAATCAGCGCCCTGCTCGCCGAAGCAATCGCCGCCAAGCCGCAGGGCGAATCCGCAGTATACGCCGTCATCAGCGAAACTAAGTTGATGCTCAGCACCTACCTGGCCGCCGTCGCGCGCCCGACTGACCCGATGCACAACTGACCCGGTGACACATAACCGTGAAAACCATCACACCCCGCGTGCGTAAGACCGAAGCAGCGCTGCTGCCTGATCCTCTGACCTGTCAAGCGATCGCTCCGGCGCACTGCTTGGGCCCTACCATACGTCTGTCGTCCCGCCTACTCCCTCACCTGCCTCACCCCTGCGAACTGCTCCACTGATCAAACTCCGCGCTCCAACGCCCTGCACATGTGAATCCCTTGCGTTCTGATCATGCAAGGCGTATAATGACGATAACTTTCGGCACGTTTCCCACCTGCATACCGACGGTTGGCTCTCCTATCTCAGGAATGGCGCATGGAAGAACTTAAGGGTTTCGCAGCTGCTTCCAATGGGGAGTCTGAAACCGAACCCACCGAACAGCTCCAGCCCGGCGTCGCCGTCGATGACGCCGCAGCTACCCACGCCAACGACGCGCTCGACCCCGACCTCGCGTTAGATCACGAGGATCAGGCGCTCATGGAGCAGTTCCTCCGTGACCCTGCACACGACTATCGCAATCTGAAGTATGGCGATACCGTCGATGGCAAGATCATGCGCGTAGACCGGGATGAGATCTTGGTCGACATCGGCGCCAAAGCGGAAGGGATCGTTCCGTCGCGTGAGATGCAGACGATTCCGCCTGAGGATCGTATAAACCTCGAAATTGGCGCCGAACTCCTGGTCTTTATCGTTCAAGCTGAAGACAAAGAAGGCCGGGCCATCCTCTCCGTCGATAAAGCCCGGCAGGAGAAAAGTTGGCGCATCCTTCAGCAAGCCCACGAGCGGAGCGAAGTTATCACCGCACGCGTTGTGAACTACAACAAGGGTGGGTTGCTCGTGAACCTCGATGGTGTGCGCGGATTTGTGCCGGCGTCACAGGTGAGCGGGATTAGTCGTGGCCCGGAAACACAGAAGCAGTCCGATATGGCCCGGCTGGTCAATACCGATCTCTCGCTCAAAGTGATTGAGATCAATCGGAACCGTAATCGGCTTATTCTCTCAGAGCGCCAGGCAGTTCAGGAGAGCCGCGAGAGCAAGAAGGACGAACTACTCTCAACGCTTCGTGAAGGCGATGTCCGTACCGGATCAATCAGTTCGGTCTGCGATTTCGGCGCCTTTGTCGATATCGGTGGCGCCGACGGACTGGTCCATCTCTCTGAGATTTCCTGGAGTCGGGTTAAACATCCCGGCGAGGTGCTCAAGGTCGGCGATCAGGTGCAGGTGCAAATCCTGAGCATCGACAACGACCGCAAACGGATTGCTCTCTCGATCAAGCGCACCCAGAGTGAACCCTGGACGCGCGTCGGCGAGCGCTATCAGCTCGGCCAGATCGTGGAAGGCACCATTACCCAGCTTGCGTCGTTCGGTGCCTTCGCCCGCATCGAAGACGGCATCGAAGGGCTCATTCACATCTCCGAGATGGGTGATGAGCGCATCCAGCACCCCAAAGAACTCGTTGCTGAAGACCAAGTGGTGCAGGCCCGCATTATTCGGATTGATCCCGCGCGGAAGCGGATGGGCTTGAGTTTGCGCCTCTCGCACGAGGGAGGTGAGGAGTCTGCCCCCGCCGCCGACGATGAAGCATAACAGGGTCTACGCAGCGTTGCGTGTTCTCTGTCTCGCTCGAATGGCGCCAGGAGTACGGCAACTCTCCTGGTCAACGCCGCCTAACCCCGCAGAGCATCAGCAAACCCAAAGCTGCTGTTAGACCAACCATATATGTGGAGTCCCGATGCCTCCACATATATCGGCTCTGCGTATCTATCGGGCATCGGTTCCTTTGTACCCATTCCCTGTGGGCGGCTCAGCGGTTCCAGGGACAGCTAGTGGAGAACATGTATGTCTGACCTCTACAGCAAATTCACCAAGCGGGCCAAGCAAGTGTTGCAGCTCGCCACCGAAGAGGCACGCAACTTTAATCACCCGTACATCGGCACCGAGCATATTCTTCTCGGCCTGATTCGTGAGAGTGAAGGTATCGCTGCTCGCGTGCTCGACGATCTCGGGGTGAAGTTGGCTCAGGCCCGCAGCGCCGTCGAGTTTATCGTCGGCATCGGTGAAGGCTCGCCGGTCACCGATCAGGAGCTTACCGCTCGTGCGCAAAAGGTGGTCAAGTATGCAATTGAAGAGGCTAACCGCCTCAATCATCACTATATCGGCACCGAACACCTGTTGCTTGGCCTGGTGCGCAATGGCGAGGGTGTCGCTACCGGCGTGCTCGACATTATGGGCGTAAGCCTGGAGCAGGTGCGCAATCAGGTGATGCGCGTTCTGCGTCACGGCACCGCCGGTACCGCCGAACAACGCGGCGCCAGCGGCGGGACACCGGCCCAGCGCCAATCCAAAACGCCGTATCTCGATGCACTCGGCACCGACCTCACCGAGATGGCCGAGGCTGGTCGCCTCGACCCAATCATTGGTCGCTCACACGAAATCGAGCGCGTGATCCAGATCCTCTCACGCCGGACGAAGAACAACCCAGCCCTGATCGGCGAACCCGGCGTCGGTAAAACCGCCATCGTCGAAGGCCTCGCCCAGCGGATCATTCAGGGCGATGTACCCGACAGCATCAAGGGTAAGCGCGTGGTGACGCTCGATATGGGCGCCCTTGTCGCCGGCACCAAGTATCGCGGCCAGTTCGAAGAACGGCTCAAGCGGGTGATCGATGAGATCAAGGAAACCCGCTGTATCCTCTTCATCGATGAGTTCCACACGATCATCGGCGCCGGCGGCGCTGAAGGCACGCTGGATGCGGCCAACATTCTCAAGCCGGCCCTCTCACGCGGCGAACTCCAGACGATCGGCGCGACCACGCTCGATGAATATCGCAAGTATATCGAGCGCGATGCCGCTCTGGAGCGGCGTTTCCAGCCGGTAATGGTCGATGAGCCGTCGCTCGATGACACGGTGCTGATCCTGCGCGGGATCAAGAGCCGCTACGAAGATTTCCACCAATTGCAAATCTCCGACGAGGCGATCAAGGCGGCGGCGGCCCTCTCGGCGCGCTACGTGCCCGACCGCCAGCTCCCCGATAAGGCGATCGACCTGATCGATGAGGCGGCCAGCCGCGTACGAATGTATCGCTCGGCCACGCCACCTCAGCTTCGTGACGCATTGCGCGGACTCGAAGCACTGCGCAAAGAGAAGGAAGCCGCGATCGAGGACAAGCAGTTCAATCTCGCCAACGACCTGCGTGAGCGCGAGGAGCGCATGCAGGGCCGCATTGAGGTTATCGAGCGCGAAATGGGTGCCGCCAGCGGCGAAGAGCGCGCAATCGAGCGCCCCTACGTCACCGAAGAAGATATCGCCGAAGTTATCGGCATGTGGACGGGTATCCCTGTCACTCGCCTCAAGGGCGATGAAACGGCCCGCCTGATGCAGATGGAGGAATTCCTCCATGGTCGTGTGATCGGCCAGCAAGAAGCGATCGTTACGATCTCCAAGGCCGTCCGTCGCGCACGCGCCGGCCTAAAAGATCCCAAGCGCCCGATTGGCAGTTTCATCTTCCTTGGCCCCACCGGCGTAGGCAAGACCGAGCTCGCCAAAACGCTCGCCGAGTTCATGTTCGGCTCCGAAGAGGCGCTGATCAAGATCGACATGTCCGAGTTCCAGGAGCGCCATACCACATCACGCCTCGTCGGCTCGCCTCCCGGCTACGTCGGCTATGGCGAGGGCGGCCAACTCACCGACGCCGTGCGCCGCAAGCCGTACAGCGTAGTGCTCTTCGATGAGATCGAGAAGGCTCACCCCGATGCCTTTAACCTGTTACTCCAGGTGCTGGAAGATGGCAACCTGACCGACGGCAAGGGCCGCAAGGTGGACTTCCGCAACACGATCATCATCATGACTTCGAACGTCGGCACCGAGCACATCCGCCGTGCCTCGCGGATCGGCTTCGGCGGCAACGCCAGCGAGATCGACCTCGTCGACACCCGCCGCAAGGTCGATGATGCGCTGAAACAACTCTTCCGACCCGAGTTCCTCAACCGGATCGACGCGACGATCATCTTCCACCCGCTGACCACCGAGGAGATCCATCAGATCACCACGATCATGCTCAAGCGGGTACAGAATCAGCTCGACGAGCACCAGATGAAGATCGAGGTCGAGCGCGATGCGCTTGATCTACTCGCCCGCCGCGGCTACGACCCAGCCTTCGGGGCACGTCCGCTGCGCCGGATTATTACCAACCTGATCGAAGACCCGCTCGCTGAAGGCTTGCTTGCCGGGCGCTTCCAGGCTGGTGATACCGTAGTCATCGACACCGAAGAGGATCTGCTGCGTCTGCGCGCCCGCCGCCAGATCGATATCGATGACGAAGCTGCAGGCAACAACGCAGAAACCGACGCGACCGAGGAAAGCCCGGCGCTCGTGTAACTCGCCGCCGCCAGTTCACTTCCCGCTTAGGGTGCCCCTTCTGGGCGCCCTTCGCTTACTCTTCCTCCGTTCGGGCGTCCCTCGTGGACGCCTTTCACCTACCCTTCCCCGTTCGGGCGTCCCTCGTGGGCGCCCTTGTATATCTACTCAGTGGTATAATCTCCTCATGGCAAAGACGCGCACGATCTTTGTGTGTCAGCAGTGTGGCGCCCAGCAAGCCCGCTGGATGGGCAAATGCCCCGACTGCAACACCTGGGATAGCCTCGTTGAGCAGGTAGAGAACCGCGGCCCCGCTCGCCGAACTTCCGGAACCCTCACCAATGCTACCAATCGCCCGACCCGCCTGCGCGATCTACCGACCGGCGGTGTCGAGCGCTTACCCGTGTACGCCGCTGAACTGAGCCGCGTCCTCGGCGGTGGTCTTGTACCCGGCTCAGTGGTGCTGATCGGCGGTGATCCGGGCGTGGGGAAATCTACCCTGCTGGGCCAGGTTGCTTCGCACTTCGCCGCCGGCGTCGGCCCGGCGCTCTATGTCAGTGCCGAAGAATCGGCCCAGCAGATCAAACTGCGCGCCGAACGCCTCGGCCTCAACGCCGATAATCTATATGTCTACTCTGAGAATGCGCTAGAGACGATTCTCGAACAGATCCGCGAACTGCAACCGAAACTGGTGATCATCGACTCGATCCAGACGGTCTATCTTCAAGAGTTGAGCAGCGCTGCCGGCAGTGTCAGTCAGGTGCGCGAAGGCGCGCTGCGCCTGATGCAACTCGCCAAAGAGCTCAACATTCCGATCTTCCTCGTCGGTCATGTAACCAAAGAGGGCGCAATCGCTGGGCCGCGCGTGCTTGAGCATATCGTCGATGTAGTGCTCTACCTTGAAGGCGATCGCTTCCAGCACTTCCGACTCTTGCGCGGCGTAAAGAACCGCTTTGGTTCAACCAATGAGGTCGGTGTGTTTGAAATGGCCGGCGATGGCTTGCGCGAAGTACTGAACCCCTCTGAAGTTTTCCTCGCCGAGCGCAACGCCGGCGCTCCCGGCTCAACAGTCGTGGTGATGATGGAAGGCACGCGCCCACTGCTGGTTGAAGTACAGGCGCTCACCTCAAATACCAACAGCAATCAGCCCCGCCGCACTACTAACGGCTTCGACCCGAACCGCCTGCTGATGCTCACCGCTGTGCTCACCAAGCGCGTTGGCCTGCCGTTGTTTAACCAGGATATTTATGTCAATATTGTCGGTGGGCTGCGCATTAGCGAACCCGCCGCCGACCTGGCTGTTGCCGTCGCGATTGCCTCGTCGTATCGCAACCAGCACGTCGATCCGCAGATGGTCTTTCTCGGTGAAGTAGGCCTCTCCGGCGAACTACGCAGCGTCAGTCAGGCCGACCGCCGGCTTAGCGAGGCGGCCAAGCTTGGCTTTAGCCGCGCCGTAGTCCCCAGTGTCGCTCGCATCGATGCGCCCGAAGGTCTGCAACTGCTGCCCGCGCCGGCCCTGAGCGATGTGATTGAACTCCTTACGCATTCCAATTCGTAGCGCGATCGGCAAAAAACTTTGTCTGCTATGCAGATCAATATACATACGGCTTCTGGCTTATGAAAGTCAGCCTGAATTTTATTTTTCGCATCACCGGCATGCTTCTGCTCACTAGTCTCGGCTGGTGGCTTGGTCGGTCGCTCTCAAATCCGCGTCCCGATGAGATGCAAATTTTCGCCACGCGCCTGCTGATGCTTGCCGGTGCCGGGTTAGGGTTGCTACTCACTCCACGACTGACCCTCGAACCCGTCCAGAATCTCCTTCACCGCTCACGCAGCATCCCGCTCACCGATCTCTTTCTGATCGGCGCCGGCGCACTTGTCGGCCTGTTCAGCGGTGTGTTGCTTACCGTACCCTTAACCGCGCTACCACAACCCTTAAGTCAGTATCTGCCTCTGCTGGCGGCTGGCCTATTGGCGTATCTCGGCGCGCGAATCTTTGCTTCGCGGAGACGCGATCTTGCCGATACGCTCAAAGGGATGCGCCCGCCAACGCCGGCCAACACCGATTCCGGCGAAGCAGCGCCTGCGGCGCCCGGTCGGCGCTACTTGCTCGACACCAGCGCAATTATCGATGGCCGGATCAACAGCGTCGTTCGCACCGGCTTCCTCGATGGCAGCCTGATCGTGCCCAGCTTTGTTCTCGCTGAACTGCAACAACTCGCCGACTCGAGCGATGAACTCCGCCGTGCCAAGGGCCGCCGCGGCCTCGAATTGCTCAATCAAATGCAGCAGCAGTCGCCACTGCCGGTTGAAGTACTTAACGTCGAGGTGAACGGCTCCAATCGCGTCGACGATAAACTGGTGATTCTCGCCCGCGATCACCAGTGCCCAATCATCACCAACGACTACAATCTGAATAAGGTCGCCGGATTGCAAGGCGTTCAGGTGCTCAGTCTGAATCAACTCAGCGAAGCCATACGCTCGCCGGTGCTCCAGGATCAACGGCTCCAGATTCTCATCCGCAATGAAGGCAATTCACGCCAGCAAGGTGTGGGTTATCTGGACGACGGCACACCCGTGATCGTCGAAGACGCGCGCCACATGATCGGCCAGACTGTCGATGTGCTGGTTACCCGACTGCACCAGACGCAGACCGGGCGGCTCGTTTTTGCCATTCTGTCCAGCGCACCCGCAACAATTGATCAACCGGTAACTTCCTGATGCGCGCTGTGCTCCAACGTGTCTCCAGCGCCGCAGTAGAGGTCGATGGTGCTACCGTCGGCGCGGTCGACGCCGGACTACTGATTTTGCTCGGTATCGGCGCAGGCGATACGGACGACGAGGCCCAGTTGCTCGCCGCCAAAACCGTCGAATTGCGCATCTTTGCCGACGCTGAGGGCAAATTCAACCGCTCACTGCGTGACACCGGCGGCGCAGCGCTCGTCGTCGCGCAGTTCACGCTCTATGCCGATACCCGTAAAGGGCGCCGACCTAGTTTCACCGCCGCCGCTCCGCCCACTATCGCAGCAGCGCTCGTCGAACGCTATACTGAAGCGCTCAGGGTGGCAGGCATTCATGTAGCAACCGGCGTTTTCGGCGCAATGATGCGGATCAGCCTGGTTAATGAAGGTCCGGTCACGATCATTCTCGACACCGACATGTTGCAACAAACTCGCCGTAGGAGCTGATTTACCTGCTAGGTGCGTACGAGTGTGGTGCGCGCTGCGTGCTATACTTTACAGCAGTTGACTGCGCTGCAATTGAGTGCCATCAGCACCTCCGTAAGCCAAGCAAGAGCAACAACGATGCAGTCGATAACCTGCTCGATCCAGCGTGAAGTTGATGTGTACGTCGCGATGAGTCGCGGTCGTGATCTCGCTGTTACGGCTGGATTTACGGCGGTTGATCGCACCCGCATCGAAATTGTCATCCTGGAATTGACCCGCAACTTGCTTGTCCATGCCCACGGCGGCACGTTGATCCTCGGCCTGATCGAAGATCCGGCCTATGGGCAAGGAATGCAGATCGAGACCCGCGATAACGGCCCGGGCATCGCCGATATCGCGCTCGCAATGCAAGACGGCTATAGCACCGCCCATACGCTAGGCGCGGGACTGCCGGGCGTTCAACGCTTAATGGATGGATTTCACATTGAATCTACTCTAGGTATTGGTACCTATGTGCGCGCCGTCAAATGGGTAGCCATACCGCAAAGGACACGGGTTTATGAACGCTGAGTGGGGCGCTGTCTGCCGCCCAAAAACCGGCCAGTCAATTAGCGGCGACACCTATCTAGTGCAGCCATTTGGCGCCACAGGGCTCTTGGTCGCCGTGATCGATGGGCTAGGTGGTGGTGAACATGCCGCGTATGCCTCTCATGGCGCCGCCGCAATTTTTCGCGACAACCCCGAGCGTGATCCCGCTGATCTTGTTCGTCAGGCCCACGTGGCCTTACAGGGCACCCGTGGCTGTGTCGCCTCGCTGCTCACGATCAACCTTGAGCAGCGTAGCCTGATTTATGTCGGGGTTGGCAATATCAGTGCCTATGTGATTGGCAATCCTACTATCAAGCCAATCTCCAAAAACGGCATTATCGGCTACCGATTGCCGCAACTATTGAAACTAAGTTACAACTATAATTCAGGCGACACTTTCGTTATTTACAGTGACGGGATTTCAAGCAAGGTTGCACTGGACACTGCAACGCAAACGATTGAAACGCCCCAGCGCTTTGCCGAAGCGATCCTCCAGCGCCACGGCAAGTCCAACGACGATGCGACTGTCCTAGTCTTACGCACCACCTAGTACTCAGAGCCACCGGTGCCTCGGCCCGGTGTTGTGTTACCTTCTATGAGCGCTGTCTTTGCCGCGTGGCTTATTCAACACCGCACTCAGATTATTCCAGCCTGGGATGATCTGCTTGGCAGATCATCAAGCCCTACGCGCAATGGCCAACCCACCCATAACCACGAGGTACAGACGCTGCCCGTGCCCGATACCGTAACAGCGATCCTCGATGGCCTGGTTGCAGCGGCGCAAGGCGCTTCCGGACAACTCGACACATTGCTGGGCGCGCTCACGCGCTTTGAGGACGACAATCCGAACGACCTCAACAGTACCCTGGAGATTGTCTTTCAGATTCGCCGCAGCACACGTGAACTCCTCCAGCGCTCCGATCTACCGCCGATCGATCTGATTGCCCTGCTTGATGATCTCGATGCCCTTTTTGAGCACGTGGTTACCGTGATCACCCGCACCTGGGCGAACCATACGGCCGAACTGATCCGCGAACGCGAGTTCATCGCCGAAAGCCTGGACTCCGCCTCGGCCTCCGCTGACCAGCGCGCACTCCAACTCAAGGCGTTGAATGATATCTCGCAACGTCTTTCGGCCAGCCTGGAGGCCGGCCAGGTGATCGACCTGGTGCTTACTAGCCTGCATAGCCTTACCGGTGTTGCGCATATCGCGCTCTGGCAACCAGTCCAACGCATTAATTCACAACAGTGCATTGAGGTCATTCGCTCAATTGGTGTTGCAGATGTTGTCGTGGATGGGCTACAGGTTACTGCCGACCATCCTACCGATCTGGTTGCCCAGGCGTTTATCAGCGGGCGGGTTCAATTCCTGGCCGAGCCCAAACCCGGTTCGCAATGCGCCTGGCATCAACCCGAATGCGGCATCCTTGCGCTGCCGATGCTGGTGAACGAACGTGTCGTCGGTGTCGTCACAATGCAAGACCCGGATCCTACGCCCCAACTGCGCTACCAGCAGGATCTGGCGCAAGGTGTGATTGGACAGGCGGCGATCGCGCTCCAGAACGCCAAGCTTTACAACGAAGTGCGCTCGCTGAATGTCGAACTTGAACAACGGGTCGCCGATCGCACCCGCGAACTGCAAGACGAGAAGGACGGCCTGGCAACAATCCACGCCATCGCCAGCGAAGTGAGCCAGACCCTCGATCTCGATAACCTGCTGAACACCTCCCTGGAACGGCTGGCCCAGATCACGCAGGCTGAGCACGCCTCGATTATGCTGGTCGAAGAAGATGACAGCAGCCTACTCGTTACCCGTGCCGTCCTGGGCGTTCCCGGAACACCCGGCAACTTTGCGCGCTTCCCCATGGGTAGCGGCATTGCCGGTTGGGCGGCGCAACAACGTAAATCTGTCCTCGTGAATGATGTAAATACCGATGAGCGTTGGGTAACCGTACCGGGCGGCTCACTCCGTCGGCGCGAAGGGGCAATGCTATCGGTGCCGCTCGTGGTGCAGGGAGAAGTGCTCGGGGTGGTAACGCTCTCGCACCAGGAGCCGGGCTTTTTCACCGAGGGCCATCTCCGCCTGCTGAACGCCTGCGCCGGCGCAATCGCCATCGGCATCAATAATGCCAACCTCTTTCACATGATCAGCGCTGAAGCGGAACGGCGCTACGAACTGCTCGATCATCAACAAAAAGAGGCTAGCCAGATTGCCGCCATTTTGCAAAGCCTCTCCGATGGCGTGATCGTCTGCGATCTCTATGGCTCGGTGCTTACCGCCAACCAGGCTGCGGCAAGCATCCTTCAGCGCAGCGTAGAAGATCTGCTGCTCTGGAATCTCCACGATATTTTGGGCCGTTACCTGGGGCAGCGCACAAATGAAATGCCGCTGCACGACCTGATCGCCCACCCGATGACGATCAGCGGAAGCCCGCGCATCTTTGGTTCTACCGTCAAAGTAGGGATGCGCATGATCAGTCTGACGATGGGGCCGGTGCTAAAAGAGGACGATGAAATGCTCGGCGCGTTGATTGTGTTGCGCGATATTACGCGTGAAGTCGAGGCCGATCGGCTGAAGACTGAGTTCATCGGCACAATGTCGCACGAACTGCGCACACCGATGACGGCAATCAAGGGGTTTACCCAGTTGCTCGCCATGGGCGGGCTTGGGCCGCTGAATGAAACGCAACGCGAGTTTGTTAATACGATCTACAGCAATACCGAGCGCATGATTGGACTGATCAATGATGTGCTCGATATCACCAAGATCGAGTCGGGCAGCGTCGATCTCGAATGGCGCTCACTGCATCTTGCCGAAGCGCTAAGCGGGGTAATGGCCGAACTTCAGAGTGCGATCAGTGATCATCAACACGAACTCGTGATCAGCATTCCCCCCGGGTTGCCACTCGTACGCGCCGATGCCCATCGCCTGCACCAGATTCTCTACAATCTGCTGGCCAATGCCATAAAATACACGGCCAGGGGTGGTAAGCTGTGGGTTGAAGCCCAGGAAGCCGATATCACAACCCTACCCGACGAAGTTCGTGACAGCCTGATCAGTGATCGTCGTTATGTACAGTTAGCCATCCGCGACACCGGCGTCGGCATTTCTCCCGATGATCTACCGCGCATCTTCGACCGCTTCTACCGCACCGAAAACCCGCTCAAGATCGAAGCCGGCGGCACCGGCCTGGGCCTATCGCTTGTAAAACCGCTGGTTGAACTTCTCGGCGGCCGGGTCTGGGCGACCAGCATCCTCAGTGAGGGATCGACCTTCAGCTTCATTCTGCCCGCAGCCTAAACGGGGCTCTGTGTTTGGGTGAGATTTGCGCGCACAAACACAGACCTAGCGTTAGCCCTACTCCATCCGGTTATTGTCCCACTCAAGCTCAAACTTGCCGATCCGAACTGTATCACCGTCTTGCACGCCGGCCTTAAACAGCCTCTCGCTGATCCCGGTGGCGTCGAGGACCCGCTGAAGCCGATCGACTGCTTCGGCCTGACTGAAGTTCGTCATTGACACAAGGCGCTCGATCTTCACCCCGCTCACGCGCCAGCCATCAGGCTCTTGCGCGATCGCATAGACATTCTCATCGACAATCGGTAGCGGCCAGACAAGATCCGGTTCATCAGCTTCAACTGGATCACGCTGTGGGGCTGGGCTCGCGCGCAACAGTTCGGCCACCCGTCGCAGCAGAGCATCGACGCCTTCGCTGGTCGCCGCAGCGATTGGGAAGAGATCTTCGCCGGGGATTGGCAGTTCACGCTGCAACCGATCAAGGTTGTCCTGCGCTTCGGGGAGATCGAGCTTGTTAAGCGCAACCACCTGGGGGCGCTCGGCGAGAGCAGGCTGGTAGAGGCGTAACTCGGCGTTGATCTGATGAAAATCTTCGAGGGGATCGCGCCCATCGACGCCGGCTGCATCAATCAGATGAACGAGAACGCGGGTGCGCTCGACATGGCGCAGGAAATCGTGGCCGAGGCCAACCCCGGCGTGCGCACCTTCAATTAACCCAGGGATATCGGCAACAACAAAGCGATCGTATGTGCCTACATCGACGATCCCCAAATTCGGCTGCAGGGTAGTAAAGGGGTAGTTGGCAATCTTCGGCCGGGCGGCGCTGATCACCGAGAGCAGCGTCGACTTACCGGCGTTGGGAAAGCCCACCAAGCCCACATCGGCGAGCAGTTTCAGTTCGAGTTCAAGCGTCAATTCCTGGCCGGGCTCGCCAAGTTCGGCGAGGCGCGGTACTTGGCGGGTCGAACTGGTGAAATGGACGTTACCCAGGCCGCCTTTACCGCCGCGAGCGGCAAGCAGGTGCTGACCAGGCCGCTCAAGATCGATACTGTACGGCTCGCCATTGATCACAGTACGCACAACCGTACCGGGCGGCACGCGCACGATCACATCATTGCCTTGCCGACCACGCATATTGTTTTTGCTGCCGTGGCCACCGGTTTCCGCATTGAACTTACGTTCGTAGCGAAAATGCAGCAATGTATTGTGGTTCGGGTCCGCGATGAGGTAAACATGCCCGCCGCGCCCGCCATCGCCACCGTTCGGCCCACCGCGCGGCACAAACTTTTCACGCCGAAAGCTTGCCGAGCCATTGCCACCAGAGCCGGATTGGATCTCAATTGTCGCCCGGTCAAAATAGTCGTTACTCATAGAAATAACAAAAGAGGCGGAGCACGCTCCGCCCCCATCCTTGGCTTACGATCATAGCGATCGAACTGATCTACGCCTTCTGCTCGCCTTCAGCCGGTTTTGTATTCGCATCGGCGGCGGGCGCGTCGTCGTCCTTGACCGCCTTTTTAAACTCGCGAATACCGCCACCAAGGGCACCACCAAGACCGGCAAGCCGACCAGCGCCAAAAACAGCAATCACGATCACGAGAATAATCACCAGTTCCATTGGCCCAGGGATACCCATTGTTAGCTCCTTATCCGGCGTCGTCTTCGGTGGTAAACCGCGTCACGACGCGCTATTCACTCTTTTAACCCAGACAGCGCTACACTCATTATACCCGACGCAGAGGGTGTGTCAACCGCAAAATGCTGCGGGGGGCTTGTTTCATGCGCGTACAAAACCGACTGCATCTTCATAGGCGCGCAGCGTACGTTCAGCAGTGGTACGCCAAGTAAACTGCGCGGCACGTTGCAAGCCGCGCGCGCGCAACTCAGCACGCAGGTCGGCGTCACCGAGTACCTTGATCAGCGCCACAGCTAGAGCAGCAGCATCGTATGGATCAACCATGATCCCTGCGTCACCTACTACTTCGGGCAAACTGGACGAATTGGATGTCACCACCGGAGTTCCGCATGCCATTGCTTCAAGGGGCGGCATACCGAAGCCTTCATAGATCGAAGGGAACACAAACGCGGTAGCGGCGGCATACCAGAGCGGCAACTCTGCTTCATCGATATAACCGACAAAGCGCACCCGATCGCGGAGGCCAAGCGCTTCAAGCCGTTCAAAGATCGGGGTATAGAGCCAACCTTTGCCGCCGCCGACAAGCAGGGTCGCATCAGTCCGGCGCGCCACTTCAACATATGCTTCCAGCAATGTGATGAGGTTCTTGCGTGGCTCCAGGGTGCCGACATAGAGCAGAAATCGCTCGGGAAGGCCATGGCGTGCGCGTAACTGGGCGATTGCAGCCGGCGCAGGCGGGCGAAAATGCGCCCGGGCGGCATTTGGCGTCACCACTACGCGCTCCGCCGGCACGCCAAGCAAGCCGATCACTTCGCGACGGGTGTGTTCGGAAACCGTGAGGATGCGCGCCGCGCGGCGGGCGGTGAGCCGGGTAGCAAAGTCGAGGTAGGTGCGATTATACGCACGAAACGTTTGCGGAAAGCGAATAAACGCCAAGTCGTGAATGGTGACCACGCTCGGCACCGGACATGCCAGCGGCACGACATTTAGCGTGCCGTGAAACAGATCGGCCTTGATCCGACGCAAGAGCAAAGGAGCCAAGAACTGCTCCCAGGGAATCCGAATGCGCGGATTGATCGTCGGGAGGCGACTTGGGCGCACCTGAAAATTCGCCGGCAAGCCAAGTGCTGTTTGATCGAGGCCGCGCGTTGTGTAGATTGTATAGCGGTTCTGCCGATCCAGGTCACCAAGATGGGCCAGCACCTGCTCGATATAGTGCGAGACACCGGCACGGCGAAACGAGCGGGTGTGCGCCAGCAAATGGGCATTAACGGCAATATGCATAACTATGGAACGCTTTGCAACACATACTCATGATGCGGCACAAGACCCCAATCGGCGACCGGATAGTAGATCAGCCAGGCCTGGCCGACGACGCGATCAAAAGGAAGCGCATTCCACTCGCGTGAGTCGCTCGAATTGGCGCGGTTATCGCCCATGACGAAGATCGTGCCTTCAGGGATTGTGACCGGCCCCTGGTGGCAGGGATAACCGCTGACACAATACGTAGGTGCGCCCTCAAGATAGGGTTCGTCAAGCAGATCGCCATTGATGAAGACCTGCCCATCGCGCACTTCGATCGTCTCACCGGGCAAGGCAATGACCCGCTTAATATAATCTTTGCTCAAATCACGCGGATACTCAAAGACCACAATATCGCCGCGGTGTGGCTGATGAAAGGGATAGATCACCCGCTGAGGCAGGCTTTCCTGGCCAGGCAGCAATCGCAAGGGTGCATTCAGATCAAAATGAAAATAGACAAGCTTATTGACCAGAATATACTGACCGGTGTGCAGCGTCGGATCCATGCTGGAACCTTCGATCTTGAAGTTCTGCACCATCCCGCGCACAATAAAAAAGACCAGCAAAATGAAGATCGCGGTTTCGAAGAGCTCGCGTACCACGCCCCGCACGCGCACCTGTGGTGCGGCTTCAACTTCGGGAAGTGGTTGCCACTGACCCTCGTCGCGTGCCGAGTCGGTAGCCGTTGATCCAGGTTCCCCCAACCTTGCGCGTAGCGGCGTCTGATCCATGAAACGTCCCTAATGTATGCAGTGCTGTCGTATGTTACACTGCTGGTATACCATAGAAGTGTGACACGGCAAGAATACGAGGGAAATTCCCCTCGTCATCCGTGGCATTATACCCGAACGAATCGCAAATTGCTATGTGAGTCGCCTGACGCCGTAGCCCTACCAATGCAGGAGCGTGTATGTCAATTCGGTTCGCCGACCTCGTTACAGCACATGAACAGCGATCCTTCACCTGTAACGCATGCCAGTGGCGCTGCACGCTTCAACCAGATGAAGTGGGGCGCTGCAATATGCGCGTCGGCACCGCTGAAGGGATCGCCCTGATCAACCACAGTATGATCAGCGGCGCGACAATTGGCCCAATCGAAGATCATCGCCTCTGGCACTTCTTCCCCGACTCACTGATTCTCTCAATCGGCGGCTGGGGTTATGCTTTTCCCGCCGACCAGGGCCGCGCACCATACGGCGTCATCCCCGAAGATCCTGCTAAACAGCGCCGGCTTGATGCCGAGCGAGCCGCCAACTTCGCCCTCAAACGGCTCTGCCGGGGCGTTGTCTGGGCTTATGGCGAACCAGCCGTTAACTACGAATATGTGATCGACCTGCTCCAACTCTGCCGTGCCTCCAGCCGCTATACCGCCCTGGCAACCACCGGCTATATGACGGTCGAAGCCTTGGATCAGCTTGGCCCCTATCTGGATGGGATCAACCTGGAACTGCGCGGTTTCTCCGACCACACCTACCAGCGCCTCGCCGATGTTCCGGCCTGGCGCGGGATTCTGGAAGTTGCCGAACGCGCCCGCAACCATTGGCACTGCCATATGGAAGTAACGACCCGCATTCACAGCGGCGTCAACGACGACCCAGAGGAACTGCGCGAGATGGTCACCTGGATCGCCACAACCCTGGGAGTGCACACACCATGGCATGTCTTGCCCGGCGATGCCGGCAGTGCAACGGCGGCGGCGGCGACCCGCGCACGGCGGATTGGCCATGAAAACGGGCTTCAGTTTATCTATGGCGCCGAGATCAACCAGGCGACGCGCTGCCCAAATTGTCAGGCTGTATTGATCACCCGCAACAACGGCGTTGCGCGCATGGTGGGCATGGATGGTGTACATTGCGCGGCCTGCGGCCACGACCCGCAGCTGCGCCTGTCGCTTTTCAAACGGCGCGACCGCGACATGAACCGTTAGCGCTCAGCGCAGCATGCTATAATGCATCGGTTTCGCACACGAAGCGCTGCGCTTGTGGCCACAATCTGAGGAGTTGTTATGTATCGCTCGCACACCTGCGGCGAGCTGCGCCGAGATCATGTGGGCCAGGAAATTACGCTGGCCGGATGGGTTCATCGTCGTCGCGATCATGGTCCGCTGATTTTTATCGACCTGCGCGATCGGTACGGGATCACGCAGGTTGTCTTCGATTCGGCTACGACGCCGGAAGCACACGCGATCGCCAGCGATGTGCGCGCCGAGTACGTGCTCCAGATTAGCGGCACGGTGCGGGCACGCCCCGCTGACGCGGTGAACCCGGATCTGGCCACCGGCACGATTGAAGTACCGGCCCATACCGCAACAGTCCTCAATGCTGCGCGCACACCGCCGCTGTATATTGCCAAAGAGGGCGGCGAAGACGAAGCACTGCGCCTGAAGTATCGTTACCTGGATCTGCGCCGCGAGCGGATGCAGCGTAACCTGATTCTGCGGCATCGGGTGATCAAGTTTATGCGCGATTTTCTCGATCAGGAGGGCTTCCTGGAAATCGAGACGCCGATCCTGATCAAGAGTACGCCTGAAGGCGCACGCGACTACCTTGTGCCTTCCCGCGTTCACCCAAGTAAGTTCTACGCCTTGCCGCAAAGCCCGCAACAACTCAAGCAGCTCCTGATGGTTGCCGGCTACGACAAGTATTTCCAGGTTGCCCGCTGTTTCCGCGACGAAGATCTGCGCGCCGACCGGCAGCCGGAATTCACTCAGCTCGATATGGAACTGAGCTTTGTCGATCAGGAAGATGTGATCAGCCTGATCGAGCGCATGTTCATCGCAATGTGCCAGGCAGTAACACCGCATAAAGCATTGCCGACTCCGTTCCGCCGCCTGACCTACGCTGAGGCGATCGATCGTTACGGATCGGACAAACCCGACTTGCGCTACGATCTGGAACTGATCAATCTGAGCGATCTACTTACCAACACGCCCTTCCAGGTCTTCAAGGGCGCCCTGGAGAGCAGTGGCCAGGTAAAGGGCCTGCGCATCCCCGGCTGCGCAAGTTACTCGCGCAAGCAGATCGACGAACTGACTGAACTGGCGCGCAACAATGGTGCCCGCGGCCTGGCCTGGGCCGTGCTGCCCGCCGATGGCGGCGAAGTACGCTCGAGCTTTGCCAAGAACCTCGGCGCAGGCGAAATGGACGCGCTGGTTGAACGGCTTCAGGGCCAGGCCGGCGATCTGTTGCTGATCGTCGCCGACGCCCCCGGCGTGGTGGCGGCTGTGCTCGACAAGCTGCGCCGTGAGTTTGCTGCTCGGCTGAACCTCGCCGACCAGAACACTCTGTCGTTTACCTGGATCGTCGATTTCCCGCTGGTGGAATGGAACCCCGACGAACAGCGCTGGGACGCGGTACACCATCCGTTCACCGCCCCGCAGGATGCCGATGCAGCCCTGATGGACAGCGACCCAGGCAAGGTGCGCGCCAAGGCGTACGACCTAGTGCTGAACGGCTATGAAGTGGCCGGCGGCAGTATTCGAATCCATCGCCGCGATATGCAGCAGAAGCTGTTCGACTTACTTGGGATTAGCCCCGAAACGGCTCAGGCTCAATTTGGGCATATGCTCGAAGCATTCGAGTATGGCGCACCGCCGCATGGCGGGATCGCGCCCGGTATCGACCGGATTGTGATGCTGCTGGCCGACGAAAGCACGATCCGCGAAGTCATGGCCTTCCCCAAGACCCAGCAGGCCGTCGATCTGATGACCAACGCACCGTCGCCAGTCGATGAGCGCCAACTCAAAGATCTGCACATCCGCACGCTGGATTAGCTATTCTAGAGTACTGAGCACCATGATTGAGCCACTGCGGCCACTGAACCGGGTAGCTCGCTGCGCTCACGCCATTGGACGCAGGCTCAATCGATCTGAAAAATGTTGTAGGCAATTGGGTAAGCAACTGCACTGCTTACTCAATTGCCCGACCGACCTCTTACTTTATGCGTCGGGGCTATCGGGATCATGCCCCAAGGCGCGCAGACGCGCAGCCAGGCGTTCAGCGCGCTCGTGCGCCTGTTCGGCATATTCACGCGCCTGTTCAGCCTCAGCAAGCAGTCTGTCGCGCCCGAAGGTCATCTCTGCGTAGTTAGGCAGTCGCCGCCCATCGGCGCGATAGAGTTCCAGCTCTTCCACACCAACCTCGAAGCGGATGTTCAACCGCGGACTGATCCACCCGACGATCGAGTCGATTACGACGAGTTCGTCGCCCACGCGACGCCAGCCCTCCAACTCGTTCGTTTCAGGGTCGTAGAGATAGTATTCCTCAACGCCATGCCGCTCGTAGAATTTGAACTTGCGCACCATCTCGGCGTGGCGATTCCCCGGCGAGAGCACTTCAAACACCACCTGCGGCGCGACGCCGCCCTCTAGCCATTGCAAGTACGATCCCCGGTCGCCCTTGGGGCGGCCAAAGGCGACGAGCGCATCGGGAGCAATGCGGATGTCGGGGCGCCCTTCGACCGGGTACCAGAGCAAATTTCCAGCGACAAATACGTCTGGCTGTGCGGCGAAGGCTGCGTCGAGCCCACCGGCGATCGAATAGATCCAGCGCCATTGTTTGGTGTTCTCGGCAAGCGGCTTACCATCGCGCTCGGGGTAGCGAATGTAAAGCGGTTTGGCTGATTCAGCGGTTGTGCTCACAGAAATGCTCCTGATTTCGGGCGCCTGTCCTACACGCACAAGTGTAGAACATTGTTTCTATATTGTCAAACCTTACAAGCCTTAATTGGCCTATTCATCCACCAGATTGGTGCGCGACCAACCCACTTTGTCCGGGTCGGCGGGGCCGCCAAGTTCGATATAGGCGCTCTCGACATTCAATTGGTGCAGGCCGGTGTTCTGCTCCGGATGGCGCAGGGCGATGGTGGCGCACGCCGTAACTGTGGCTTCAACGCTGGCGCCCGCCGTAACGGCGTGTTGCACCCGCTCGTGTAGTTCAGCGAGGTAGGCCCGATCGGCGTCGAGGCGCGCGCGAATTGTGGCCTGGTCGCTGGTTGGCGCACCATGGCCCGGAACAAGCGCCCGGATCGACAGCGCGCTCAGACGCTCCAACGTAGCGATATAGCTTGCAAGTTGGTGGCTTACAAAGGGGATCTCCAGATCACTGAGTGTGTCGGCGGCCCAGAGCGCGCCGCTTGTTGCTTCATAGAGCGCAATCTGGTCGGCGGCATGGCCAGGAATATAGATCAACTGCAACTCAAGCGCACCGCGGGCAATGGTTGCCCCGTCCGGTAATGCCTGATCCGGCTGGGGTGGCGTGAAGGGTGCGGTGCGCGTGTAGCCAAAGCGCTGCTCCCAACGCCCGATCATCCGCAACGTACCCGGCAGATTCGCCGCCAGGGTCGCCGGATAGTCGGCATAAGTAACCACCGGCAGGCCCGGCAGGCGCTCGGGGCCAAGGATATGATCCCAATGGCAGTGGGTAAGCACAATGCCCTGGATCGTCGCAGCCTGGCTTTGAACGTGATCGGCGAGGGCGCTGATCTCATCGGGATGGATGCCGGGGTCGATCAACCAAGCCACACCGCCGGCCACAAACGCGCCGGAGTTGTAGACCAACGAGCGACTCTGCATGACCATAAGTTGCGGGGTGAGTTGAAGCACCGGGAAATCTCCTTATAGACGACTCAGCCGTGTTATAATGCCAAATATGTCCGGCGTGAGCATCACGCCTGTTTTGTATGCCAGCCAAAGAACGCGCCTGTGGGGTGTGTAGGAAGTATACCCGAACTGTGGAATATCAGCCCAATGTAAAAAACATTACCGGCGCAGGCGGCGTTATTGCGGCCGTTGCGCCCGATTCGATCGCGGCAACACTTGGCCTGCAACCCGGTGATACACTTGTCGCCGTCGATGCGCAGCGCATGCGCGATGTAATCGATTATCGCTTTGCCATCGCCGAAGAGCGGATCACGCTGCATATCCGCAACGCCACCGGCGACATAGCCCATACAATCGAAAAAGATCCCGACGAAGATCTCGGCATTGAGTTTACCGAGCCATTGTTCGATCGGTTGCGTACTTGCAATAATAAGTGTCCGTTTTGTTTTCTCACTCAGATGCCGAAGGGCTTCCGCAAGACACTCTACCTCAAAGACGACGATTACCGGCTCTCGTTTTTGTACAATAATTTTGTCACTTTTACCAACCTGACAGAGGACGATTGGCAGCGGATCGAAACCCAGCGGCTCTCGCCGATGCATATTAGCGTCCATGCCACCGACCCATTTTGGCGCGCAATTATGCTCGGTAAGCGTGATGTGCCCGATGTACGCGAGCAGATCCAGCGCCTCGGCGCCGCCGGAATTGCCGTGCATACCCAGATTGTCGCTTGCCCGCAGGTTAACGACAGCGCCGTATTGCGCCAGACAATCACCGATCTGCTGGCCCTGCACCCGATCGTTGAGTCGATCGCGATTGTGCCGGTCGGGCTGACGAAGTATCGTTTTGAAGGCAAGGCGCCCAAGACGATCCGCTCCGCGATCCAGGTTCACGAGACGCCGGATTGGATCGATACGAATTGGGAGCGCCAGCCGCTGTGGAATGAAGTGGACGACGGACGACAGACGACAGACGACAGTCGTGCGATTCCGATCATCGGCGGCGGGGTGACCCAGACGCCAACCCCACTGCACGACCCGGAAATGGGCTTCTGTTCGCGGCTTGGGGCGGCCGCCGAGGTGCCACTGCGCACCTATACCGCCGAAGAGGCGGCAGCGGTGATCGACCTGATCACGCCAATCGCTGAGCAGTGCTACGCCGAGCACGGCATGCACCTTGTCTATCCCTCCGACGAGTTCTACATTTTGGCCGGCCGGCCGCTGCCCACTGCCGAGTTCTACGACGATATGCCGCAGTACTCGAACGGCGTGGGTATGGTGCGCGACTTCCTCGACGGATGGGCGCGTGCCCGCCGCCGCCTACCTGCTGCCCTCGCCCAACCGGCTGATGTCGCACTTGTGTGCGGTACGCTTGTCGGCCCGATGATGGAGCAGATTGCCGCCCGTCTGAACCGCATCGAAGGGCTGAATGTGCGCGTGCTTGCCGTGGAAAACCAGTTCTTCGGCGAAACAGTGACCGTAAGTGGCCTGCTCACGGGTCAAGATGTGATTCCAGCCCTACGCGCCAGCGGTTGTACCCGCGCCATCCTGCCAAGTGTGATGTTCGATTATCGCGGCGAACGCACGATCGACGATGTTACACCGCAACAGATTACGACCGAGACAGGCATGCCTGTCGCCATCGTCGGCGAACCCGACGAACTCGTGCGTTATGTGCGTGCGTTGGCCCGAGCGGGTTAATCCGCCCCCGAAACGCCATCGGCGCAGGTGAGGTGAACCATGACTGCCATGGAAACACGCCTCCAGCATTATGTGGAGGTGATCCAACGCGCCAACGCAATCGCCGCACGTACCGAGCTAGATGATCTCCTCGATGCCATGCTCGCCTTGTTGATCGACGTGACGCAGGCGAGCGCGGGCACCCTCTACCTTTACAACGCGAACGACCACACGCTCGAATTTAAAGTTGTGCATGGCAACCCGGCCAGTACAGGTCTGGTTGGGACGCGCATTGCAGCCAATCGGGGCGTAGCCGGCGCAGCAGTACAACAGCGCGAACCGATCTTTGTCGCCGATGTGACTGCTGATCCGCGCTGGGATCGTGCACTCGGTGAATTAGCCGGCTTACGCCTGCGTACGATGTATTGCCTGCCGCTGCTGCTCCACAACGAGCCGATTGGCGTCGTGCAGGTGTTTAACCTGGCTCAGACAACCATCGACGACCCAGATGAACTGGCGTTGATCGAACTGCTCTGCCAACGCCTCGTCACCGAAGTGGAGAAGGCGCGCCTGCTAAACGAAACCCGACGGCGTGAACGACGGCAGCAAGCGCTGGTGGAAATTGTCACCAAATTAACCTCAACGCTCGAACGCGATGAACTGCTCAGCCAGATTATGGCCCATGCCTGCGAACTGCTCGATGTTGAAGCCACGTCGATCTGGTTACGCGATGAGAATGGCGATCTTCTGCTTCACCTGGCGAGCGGCGAAGGTCACGAGCGGATGGAGGCGCGGCGCGTGCCCGCCGGTCAGGGCATTATCGGCCATGTGGTCGAGACCGGTACCACTGTCGTTGTAAATGATGCCCAGCAAGATCCACGTTTCTATCGTGCGATCGATGCCCAGAGCGGCTTTGTGACGGAGGCCATTCTCTGTGTGCCGTTGCGCGCTCCGCGGATTCTCGTCGGTGGCGAGCGCGGTGAGATTTCCAGCGCGATCATCGGCGGCGCCCAGGCGCTCAATCCACGCCATAGTACCGCCTTCGATGCCGAGGCGATCAGCCTCTTCGAGACGCTTGCCGGCCAAGCCGCAACCGTGATCCGACTCTCGGCCCTCTATGCCGAAACCGACACGCTTTTTACGCGCCTGATCGACGCGATTACCGGCGCAATCGACCTGAAAGACCCCTACACACGCGGCCATTCGCAGCGCGTCAGCGACTTCTCGGTCGCCATTGCGCGTGAACTGGGCTTGCCGGAAGATGTGGTATACCGCATCCGCATTGCCAGCCGCCTGCACGATGTCGGCAAGATCCGCATTCCCGACAGCATCTTAAAAAAACCCGGCCGCCTTGATGATACTGAGTTTGGCGAGATGCGCAAACATCCAACCTATGGTCTGGACTTTTTGCGCGACAACAGTCTGCTGGAGATCGAACTCCTGCGCGACTCGTGGCAGGCGCTGGCCCAGCACCACGAACGCCTCGACGGACAGGGGTATCCCGCTGGGTTGGCCGGAGCAGAGATTTCGCAAGTAGGGCGGATTGTCGCCGTCGCTGACGTGTTTGACGCTCTGACAAGCCATCGCCCATATCGCAAGGCGCTGACGGTTGAGCAGGCGCTCGCCATTCTACACGACGGCGCGGGCGATGAACTTGATCCGGACTGTGTAGCTGCACTCGAACGCGCCCGCCAACGCAACCTGATCAAAACCCAGGACGAGCGCTAGGTCAAAAATCAGCGAACCGGCGAACCACCGGCGCAACTCAGATTGATGCCTGAGGACTGATGCAGCGTGAGCAGTTCTCGGTTCCTGGGTTCTCCGGTTCCTGGGTTCTCCGGTTCTCCAGTTCCCGGGATCAGCTTGTTGCGCGGCGGAAGTCTTTGAGGTTCAGCTGTAGTTTACGTTCGCCGTTCCACTCATTCACTTCGAGCGTGTAGGCGAGATCGATTCGGCGGTGGCGGTGCAGATGTTGCGCCAAGTGACCAAGCCGGAACCCGATCGCCTCGAGTGCCGCGCCGCC
>JBBRUG010000039.1:0-25505 GCA_038247995.1 Chloroflexales bacterium
GGGCTGCTCTCAGGTGTAGGGTTTTCGCCGTTGCCCGCACCCCCAACCCCGCTCCCTGAGCGGGAGCGGGGCTTCCGACAGCATCAGGACGCCGAATCTGCGGCGGCTCCCCCTGCTCCCCTTGAGGGAGAAGGGGGCTGGGGGGATGAGGGAAATAGCGCATTGGGACGCGATCCTGTAAAAACCCTACACCTGCAAGGTTGGGGGGATGCGGGGAATAGCGCATTGGGACGCGATCCTGTAAAAACCCTATACCTGCAAGGCTGAGGGCTGAGGGCTGAGGACGCACCCATCACCCATCAAGCTTGCAACCAATGCTGCAAGCCCAAAGCCTAAAATAATCAGCCCAGCGCCGCTGTTGATCCAGCGCAGCATGGAGGGCGTGATCCGGCTCCGTAACAACCCAATGCCACCGCTGAGCAGCAACCACCAGCCTGCCGAGCCGAGAAACACGCCGAGGACCAACAGCAGCGCGCTCCAACCCGTTACTCCCGCACCCAGCCCCGTCACTAAGCCTACTACGCGTCCATCGCTGAGCGTACGCCGTATACAGGGCACCCCAATCGGCCCGACCGGCGCCGCAAGCGCCACGCCGATCAGCATCCCCCGTACGAACAGGCTCACATCCACTTCCTTCCCCCACTGTACGGGCCGACCCATGTGTCGGCCCCGGCGCGGCCCCGGCGCGGCCCCGGCGCGGCCCGCCCCAGGGCACAAAAAAACCGCCAGGTCAAGCGACCCGGCGGCTGAGTAGGGCGCGCACAACGTACGTCAGGCAGGCCCCGCATCCGTCCGGTGGAGGAACTGCTGCTGGAACATGCTGAACGTTACGTGCGTCATATGAGGTGAGCATAACGCGCTCCGGCGCTCGAAGCATCCGTCGCAGGAATGAACCGTACTGAGGAGGAGGAGTTTTGGTGCGCTCTCAGTCTGCCCTAACCGAGCGAAGCACACGCCCAGCCCAGTTTCGGCGCTGGATCCGCCGGATCAGTGCTGGAATCGGCCTGATCGCATTGCTGACGCTGGTTCTGCTGGCATATGTACATTCCAGCACCGCAGCGCTACGTTATGCCAACCCTGCGCTCGTACCAACAACGCGCGTCGCGGTGATCTTCGGGGCCGGGGTGCGCGGCGAACGGCCCAGCCGCATTCTGGCCGATCGGCTCGATGCCGCGATCGTGCTGTACCAACAGAATCAAGTGCAGAAGCTGCTGATGACCGGTGATAACAGCCGCATCGACTATGACGAAGTGACGATCATGCGCCGTTATGCCGAAGCGCGTGGCGTGGCAGCGAGCGATATCACGCTCGACTATGCAGGCTTCTCCACTTACGAGAGTTGCTATCGCGCCCGTGCGATCTTCGGCCTGGAAGAGGCGATTCTGGTTACCCAACAGTATCATCTGCCCCGCGCAGTCTACACCTGCCGCGCGCTGGGCATCGCTGCTACTGGGGTCGGCACACCGGATTGGGGGCGCTTCCCGGATGCTGCAATGCTGCGCTACACGATCCGTGAAGCTGTAGCCACATTAAAAGCGCTGGTTGATGTTCATCTTCTGCGCCCCGAACCAACATTTCTTGGCCCCTTCGAAGGCGTCAGTTAAGCTGGCACAAAATATGCCAGTATGCGAACCGTAACTAGAGGAGTGCTGAAGCGATCCTTAGGATTTGCTGAGAAGGAGGCGCGAAACGAAACTCCTACCGCCAAGTGAGCGTCTTTTCTACAGAGCCGCGTAACGGTTGAAAAGCGGCGCTAGAAGGGAGGGCCCGATGAGCGTTCTCGTGCTTCAACAAAGCAAGCCACAGGTCGAAGAAGCGCAGGCCGCCTTCGCAGTCGTCTGCGCCTGGTGCGGTCGTGAGCGTCGTCGGTCGATCTGGCGCAAGATGCGCCTGCCGCAGATCGGCAAGCGCGCACATGTAAGCCACGGCATCTGTCCTGAGTGCTACGAACGCCAGATGGCCAAACTGGAATCCAAGATCACTGAACACGCCTCGTGAACCTCTGTAGTCACTGAACCGGCTGGCGCGCAGAGCGCGCCTTCGTTGTTCTGGCGCACCGCTCCTGCCCACCCCGATAGAGCACTAAACACATCTCGTGAACCCCTGGTCACTGAACAGCATCCCTGCCTCCCGCCGCCTGCCCCCTGCGGTCTGGGATTACAGCATTGCTCAGATCGATTGAGCCTGCATAACCCGGCGCGAGCGTAGCGAGCTACCCGGTTCAGTGGCCTCTGCGGCTCAGTCATGCTGCTCAGTGCGCTAGTGCGGTATACTACCGGCATCCCTGCGAGTTTGTCGCCAGTATTTATCCCCCAGTGAGGTTTCACGATGCCTGAACTCCGCAAAATTGCGCTGTTCACCAACGAGTACCCGCCAAATGTGTATGGTGGCGCCGGCGTTCACGTCGAATACCTGAGCCGGGCGATTGCCCGCCGCCTGCCAGTAGAAGTGCGCTGCTTCGGCGATCAGCACGTCGATGCGCCGAACCTCAGCGTGCGCGGCTATCCGGCCTGGCCTGAGGCGCGCCAGAACACCGATCCGCGCTTTGGATCGGCACTCGACGCTTTTCAGCGTTCGCTCACCTTCGCAAAAGACAATTTTGACGCCGATATAGTCCATTGCCATACCTGGTACACCCAGATGGGCGGCCTGATCGCGAGCAAACTCTGGGGCATACCAAGTGTGCTCACCGTCCACTCGCTGGAGCCGCTGCGGCCCTGGAAGGTCGAACAACTCGGCAATGCCTACTACCTCAGCGCCTGGATGGAGCGCACAGCAATGGAGCAGGCCGATGCGGTGATCGCCGTCTCCAAAGAGACCCGCGCCGACATCCTGCGCTTGTTCGACATTCCCCCCGAGCGGGTTCATGTGATTTACAACGGCATCGATCTGGCCGAGTATCGTAAGGCAACCAGCACCGAAGCGCTGACCCGCTACGGGATCGACCCAGAGCGGCCCTTTGTGCTGTTTGTCGGGCGGATTACGCGCCAGAAGGGGATCATTCATCTTGTCAACGCGATCCCCCAGATCGATCCGGCCATGCAAGTCGTGCTGTGCGCCGGCGCCCCCGATACGCCTGCCATCGGCGCAGAGATGGAAGAGCGGGTCGCCGCTGTGAGCGCCGGTCGCCCCGGTGTGATCTGGATCCGTGAGATGCTGGCGCGCCCCGATGTGATTCAGCTCTATTCGCACGCCGCCGTCTTCTGCTGCCCATCTGTCTACGAACCGTTTGGGATCATTAACCTGGAGGCGATGGCCTGCGAAACTCCGGTGGTCGCGTCGGCGGTCGGCGGGATCAAAGAAGTGGTTATCCCTGAGGAGACGGGCGTGCTCGTGCCGCTCGAACTGAAGGAAGACACCTTTGATCCAGTTGATCCGGCGGCGTTTTCCGCGGCGCTCGCCGCCGGGATCAACCGTTTCGCCAACGATCCGGCCCTGCGCGAACGCATGGGCCTGGCCGGGCGCAAACGGGTTGAGGATCACTTCAGCTGGGATGCAATTGCCGAGCAGACCATTGAACTCTATCAGTCTTTGCTCTGATGATATGTGTTGTGCTGCGGCGCGGCTTCGCCGCATCGCAGCACAATGATCATTGAAAAGGCGGCAACAGCAATGCCCCCGAGCCAGACTGTGACGCTCACCCCATTTGATTTACGCGGCGCCGACGATGCAGCGTATCGCCCGCTTTGGGAGTTGAGCGAACAATTGCGTGTCGAGCGTCGCCCCGACGATCCGCCGCGCCCGTTGGCCCTGTACGCGAACCAGAACCGCAGCACTCCGGATTTCATCCACGATGAAGTGATCCTTGCGCATAACAGCGCTGGTCAACCTGCCGGTTATGCTGAAATCGGCTTTGATCCAAGCGGCGCCAACCAACATGCTGCTCAGCTTCAGCTTAAAGTCGCCGCAGCGGATCGCCGCCAGGGTCTTGGGCGGAGGCTACTCGCCTGGGCCGTTGCGCAGGCGCGAGCGCACAAGCGACGACTCTTGATTCTCGACACCTCGGATCGCATACCTGCCGGGGCGATCTTCGCCGAGCGGATCGGCGCACAACGCGGCCTGGAGAATCGGATCAGCCAGCTTGCGCTGGCCAACCTGGATCGGCAACTGCTCCACGATTGGCAGGCCCGCGCCACAGAGCGCGCCACCGATTTTGAACTACTCGTCTGGGACAATAGTGTTCCCGAAAGCGAGATCATGGCCTTCGCCGACTTATGTGAAGTCATGAACAGCGCGCCCCGCGATCAACTTAATCTTGAAGACGAAAAGGTTACGCCGGAGAAGATCCGCGCCTGGATGCAGAGCATGCAGGCCGGCGGCAACCACATCTGGACGCTGGTGGCCCGCGAGCGTAGCACCGGCGTACTTGCCGGCGTCACCGAACTGTTTTACACGCCCGATCGACCGACGATCCTCGAACAGGGGCTAACGGCGGTGCGGCCGGCATACCGCAACCTGGG
The DNA here is from genome assembly GCA_038247995.1 of Chloroflexales bacterium. GTDB lineage: Bacteria > Chloroflexota > Chloroflexia > Chloroflexales > Chloroflexaceae > JBBRUG01. Next base: position 4,461 of record JBBRUG010000039.1, read on the forward strand.
CCTGGGGCGCTGGCTCAAGGCGGTAATGCTCGATCGGGTGCTGCGCGAACTGCCCGCGGCGCGGTTTGTGCGCACGGGCAACGCCAAGAGTAATGCGCCGATGCTGGCGATCAATGTGGCCTTGGGCTTTACGCCCTATGATGCGACGACGATCTGGCAGGTCGAGACCGAGCAGGCGGCGGCCTACCTGGGGATGCGGTGAATTCTACGTCGCGCCTGGCCGCTTCGCTCCAACATCGCGGCATTTTCTACGGCTGGGTTGTCGTCGGGATCTGCTTCCTGGTGCTGTGCATCAACTTTGGCGTCCGGCTCAGCTTCGGAATCTTCTTTGAGGCGTTCACCCGCGACAGTTCGTTAGGCTGGTCGCGCGCCGACATCGCAGGCGTATTCAGCCTCTCGGTGCTTACCCAGGCGTTTACCAGCGGCTTGATCGGCTGGATGCTTGATCGCTTCGGCGCCCGCGCAGTGGATGGCGTGGGCTTGTTGGTGCTCGGCAGCGGGTTGATCTGGACCAGTCGGATCAATAGCCTGCTGGAACTCTACCTGGCATTTGGCTTTGTTACGGGCTTAGGCACAGCGATCCTGGGCCTCACGGTGCATGGCACAACAGTGAGCCGTTGGTTCGAGCGGGGCGGCTCACGCGGCCTGGCGATTGGCCTGGCCTACGCCGGCACCGGGATGGGGATCTTTGTGCTTGCGCCGATAATCGAGCGCGTGATCGCCGTCAGCGATTGGCGCAACGCATACCTGCTCTTAGCGGCACTGGCCCTGTTCGGCGTCCTGCCGATTACGCTGCTGCTCCTACGCGGTGCGCCGGCACTGCTCGGGTTGCGCCCGGCGGGAGCGCCGCCATTGCAACGTGCCGGAGAGCCGGCGCCGCCGACACCGATCCGGCGCGATTGGAGCTTCGCTGCTGCGCTACGGTCGCCAATCTTCTGGCTGCTGATGACGGCAGGCTTTCTCAGCCTCTTCACCCTGCGCATGATTACGGTGCATCAGGTAGCGCACTTCGTCGATCAGGGTGTGCCACGGCTGACTGCGGCCACCGCATTTGGCGGCGCAGGCCTGATCACGGCGCTGGCCTACATCGGCTTCGGCACCTTGAGCGACCGGATCGGACGTGAGCGCGCTTTTTACTTGGGGGCTACAGCCCAGATCAGCGCCCTGCTGATGCTGCTGAACCTGCCGACGAATGCATCGCCGGTCTATATTTATGGGTATGCGCTCTTATGGGGCATTGGCGAGGGGAGCCGGAGCGGATTGCTCACGGCGATTACCAGTGATTATTTCACCGGTACGCAACTCGGCAGCATCGTCGGGACGCTGGGCGCCTTTTTTGGGTTAGGCGCAGCGGCCGGGAGTTGGGCCGGCGGATTGATCTACGACGCGCAGGGAAGCTACAGCCTGGCGCTGATCAGCGCCGGTGTGGCCACGATCCTGGCCTGCGTGTGCGTAGCACTAACGCAAAAACCAGTCCCGCCCCGCGCCGCATAGTCTGTTTAATTTTTTCTTAACTGGATAGTGGCCATTATAGCGCAGCCCGTACGATCTGTCAAACCTGGCTCACACAACACAATTTTCACTATTTAGCGCGCCATTATTCATCAAAAAGTAACCCGGCAGGTTGATAGTGTGACCAAGAAGTGATGGCACTACCATCCGGGGGGAACAGGTTTACACAGGGGGGGCCGCAATGATCTGGATTTGGGTGAGCTTCAGCACCAATCGCCTTGGGCAAGCCGTTTTCGGCGCGAGCGGTCGTGTGCAATCCTGCTAAGGTTGAGGGGCTGGAAGCAGGAAGCAAAAAGTAGCGGAGGCAGGCGGCAGGTTGTACACCTGCACCTGCCTCTTCTGCGTTATCCGCCCGCCATAGCGCCCACAATGAGGAATGGTTCAGCGCCGGTAACAATTGCGTCCGGGAGGCGTGTAGCGGGCGGTTCGTGCGACAGATCTTCCTCACACGCGAAGAACCGCACAAACGGCCGCCGGGTGAGCGTAACCTGATCGCGGATTGTGCCGCGCAGCACCGGATACTGCGCCTCAAGTGCGTCGAGCAGCGCACCGAGGGTGATCGGCGCAGCTACCTCCAGGGTCACTTCGCGCGCTACACGGGCAAGCGTGCGCAAGTGCGCCGGCAATTCAACCCGGATCATGGCAGCGTCTGCACTTCCACCGAACAGACTGCGGGCAGATCGCGCATAATCGCCGTCCAGGTATCGCCGCTGTCGGCGGAGGCGTAGACCTGGCCGCCTGTCGTACCAAAATAGACCCCGCACGTATCGAGTTGATCGACCGCCATTGCGTCGCGCAAAACATTCACATAACAATCTTGCTGCGGCAAACCGTTGGTTAGCGCTTCCCATTCATTTCCGCCGCTGCGGCTGCGATAGACGCGCAGCTTGCCCTCGGGCGGGTAATGTTCGGAGTCGCTCTTGATCGGCACGACATAGACCGTGTCGGGCTCGTGGGCGTGAACGGCAATCGGGAAGCCGAAATCGCTCGGGAGGTTCCCACTCACGTCATGCCACAGGGCGCCCGCGTTGTCGCTGCGCATCACATCCCAATGCTTTTGCATAAACAAAACGTCGGGGCGCGCCGGATGCATGGCGATATTATGTACGCAGTGCCCAACGTCGGCGTCCGGGTCGGGAATACCTTCCGATTGCAGGCCGCGGTTGATCGGCTTCCAGGTTGTGCCGCCGTCGTCGCTACGGAAGGCGCCCGCCGCCGAAATCGCGACGACGATCCGCTGCGGATCTTGGGGGTCAAGCACGATCGTGTGCAGACACATGCCGCCGGCGCCCGGCTGCCAGAGCTGGCCGGTAGCGTGCTGGCGCAGGCCGGAGAGTTCGTGCCAGGTTTGGCCGCCATCGGTGCTACGAAAGAGTGCGGCATCTTCGACACCGGCATAGACCGTGTCCGGGTCGCTCAGCGATGGTTCAAGGTGCCAGACCCGCGTGAACTCCCACGGGTGCGGCGTACCGTCGTACCATTGGTGCGTGCCGGCCACCCCGTCGTAGGTGAACGCATTGCCCACCGGCGCCCAGGTGACGCCGCCATCGTCGGAACGCTGGATCAACTGACCGAACCAGCCTGTCGATTGTGAAGCATAGATCCGATTCGGGTTAACCGGCGACCCCTTAAGGTGATAGATCTCCCAGCCGGCAAAATGCGGCCCGCTGACCTGCCACTGCTCACGCCGATGATCTGATGTGAGTACGAACGCACCCTTACGTGTACCGACCAGCACCCGTACGCCTGTCATGGGCTTGCTCCTTTCGTACAATTGTCTGGCCAGTATAGCACGAATGTTCCTATCCGCAAGAGGGTCAATCTTTTGGAAATGTTCATTATCACTTCACGTATTTACACTTACAGTGTACACTTACATGATCTAAGGATGCGCTTGAATTGCTTCTGAAGCATTGAGGTACTCAATGACAACTACAACAAAGGCCGTCCTCGCCTGTGTCGATGGTTCGATCTACACCGACAGTGTGTGCCAGCACGCCGCATGGGCCAGCCACAAACTCAAGGTAGCCCTGTACCTGATCCACGTCTCTACGCCGCCGCTTAGCTATGATGGCCCGGTCGATTATAGCGGGTCGCTGCGCGTAGGCGAGATGGGCACGCTGATTGAAAAACTGGCCGATGTTGATGAGGCGCGCGGCAAGCTCGATCAGCGCAAGGGCGAACTGATTATCGAGCATGCGCGGGAAGTCTTGGACGCTGCGGGAGCGCCCCCAAGTGAGGTGCTGCATCGCCGCGGATCACTCGTTGCGACGCTCGTGGAGCAAGAAGCTGTCGCGCAAATGATCGTGGTGGGCAAGCGTGGTGAGCACGCCGATTTTGCCACGCTCCACCTGGGCGCGAATCTGGAGCGAGTGGTGCGTGGCGCCCACGTCCCGGTGCTGGTTGCTTCGCGCGCCTTCACGGGGATCGAGCGTTTTGCGATCGCTTACGACGGCGGGCCAAGCATTGTAAAAGCCCTGGACTATGTGGTGAGCAACCCACTGCTTAAAGGGATGGAGTGCCACTTATTCACCGTCGGGCAGGAGAATGAAGAGACGGCCGGCATGCTCACCGAGGCGACGAAAAAACTTGAGCATAGCGGCTTCACGGTGAAGACGGGGATTCAACCCGGCAAACCCGATCAGGTGATTTCCAGTTATGTCGAGGCCAATGCGATCAGCCTGCTGGTGATGGGCGCATATGGGCACTCACGGATCCGCACGCTTGTGATCGGCAGCACCACCAGCGCCATGCTGCGCTCCTGCCACATCCCGGTTCTGCTGTTTCGTTAGCACCGGTTTTGGTCTATCCTGTAAAGGTATACTCGGGTTTATTAAGGTTTGTGTACGTAGCAATGTCGGCAGCATCAACTGAACCAACACGCAAACTCAACCAGCGCATGATCGCCGTTGGGGTCTTGGGCCTGATCGTGATCAGCGGGCTGATTGGGACGGTTATATTTCAACGCCCCACCGACGGCCCTGCGAACGATCCGGCACTGATCCGCGATGGGCAGGCCATCTATGCGACCTATTGCGCCGGCTGCCACGGGATCAACCTGGAGGGCCAGCCGAATTGGCGTCAACCGCTCGCCAATGGTTCGCTCCCGGCGCCGCCCCACGACGAAACCGGGCACACCTGGCATCACGCCGACGAGTTGCTGTTTCTGATCACCAAGGAGGGTGGTCAAGCGGCGGCACCACCGGGCTACCCAAGCGGCATGCCGGCCTTCGGCACGCAACTCAGCGACGAGGAGCTCTGGGCGGTACTGGCCTATATCAAAAGTACCTGGCCGGCGGAGATTCAGGCCATCCAGCAAGAAATTACGCAGCAGAGTGAGTAAAGCGGTAAAGCCGGAGCGGCGCCGGGCGCACTATCCATTGGCCCCATGTCTAGATCCATGCCGCTGCTCTTGCGCCAATTCAAGGTACCAGGTTGCGGGTATCGAGCAGGCGCAGCATCGCGAACTTGACCGCTTCGAACCAGGCCAACGCAGCACACAAGAATAACCCCAGTGCGCCGTCGCGCCAGCCGCCGAGGCGCACGTAGCGCCGCACGAACTCGCGCGCCGGGGCGCCTACAAAGTTGCGCCAGCGCGCCCGCCGCCCTTCGCCATAAAGGGTGCGCGCCTCGGCCAGGGCGTAGCGGGTCTGCTTGAGCCAGAACTCGCTCAGGCGCTCAATATTGTGGTGGAGCAGATGGCCTTGCAGATCCGCTGCGGGGCCGGCGAGTTGCACGAGTTCGTGCACGAGGCGCGCTTCGTCGTAGCGGGCATGCGTGCGGCGCAGCAGGCGCAACTGATGATCGGGATACCATCCGCCGCCGCGTACCACCTGCCCAAAGAATAGGTTGTGGCGCGGGATCCAGTAACCAACGGCAACCGGTGCGCCATTCAGCAGCGCCAACAATTCGGTGCGCAGTTCAGGGGTTACCCGTTCGTCGGCGTCGAGAAAGAGCACCCAGTCGCCCTGCGCCAGATCAAGGGCGCGATTGCGTTGCGCCGGAAAGCCGCGCCACGGCTCAAGCACCAGGCGCACACCGTGGGCACGGCAGAGCACGCCGGTTGCGTCGCGGGTGCGATCGTCGAGCAGCACCACCACTTCGTCGGCGAGGCCGGCGACACTCGCCAGGCACCCGGCAATATGGCGCGCTTCATCACGGGCAATAATCGCTACAGTGAGGTTCATGGAAGTGGCGTCAGGCGTCGGATCTCGATCTGATCGGCATAAATTGGCGCGATCGTTGGGGTATGGTTTGGCGTACCAGGCGGGCATGGCGTGCGGCGTTCAGTATAGCTGTTTAACCCAGCGCGCAGATCGGCGGGCAAACGCGCTACAATGCGACCGAACGGAGCGGCAATGGGTGTTACCTCGCGCCAATCACGCCGGATCCGCGTCGGATAGCCATACTGCCGATCGTAGGTAGCCTCAAACGTGCTGAGTGAACAGACACAGCCGCCATAGCCGCAGCGGCGCGACGGGATCGGCGCTGCAACATACGGGCTGAAGCGCGCAAAAATCGCTTCCACATCAAGTGCTGCGGGGCATGCGCCGGCCAGCGTGCGCGGCGGTTCACCCGCACGCACCTCGACCAGCATCGTGCAGGTTTGCGTAGTGGGCAGAAGATCGCTGAGCCGGTAGGTCTGCACGATCTCGGCTTGATAGGCAGCCGGCGCCTGGGACGTCCAACGCACCTGGGCCCGTGCGAAGCGCGCCTCTTGGCCCAACAATGCCGGTAAAACAAAGAACGCCGCCAAGATCCCTCCGATCAGCAGCGCTCCAAAAACCGCATAGCGCAGGAAGCTCATGATGGTCCCAGATGTAGCTATCCGCTGTAACGCGCTAACCAATGATCCATCCACCAGGGCGCACCACTGGCCGCACCTAACCGATTTTATGGTACCAACAATTACACTATTCATTGTACCATCGCTTACTTGGTATAATAAGCGCGATACAGGCGGTATAGCCGCCTAATCAGGGACACCCTATCGACAAATGCACCTCGATCGGTTACGCCGATGGCGTGCATTCCGGACAATACCCGGTTAGCGAAAGAGAACGCCTGTGAAGTCCGCAAAGTCTCCCAAACTACTCCAGCCAGTCGATTTAGAGAAGGGCGTCGTTCCGATCTCGAAGGCCGCCTCGGCATTGGCGGCGCTGATCAAGCAGGCCCGCGCCAGCAATCAGCCGATCATCGTTACGCAGAAGGGCTACCCAGCAGGCGTATTGCTGGGCATCGAGTTGTTCACCGCGTTGCGCGAACTGGTTGAGGCCGAGCAGGGCGTCGAGGACGATGAAACGGAAGCGTAGATTGCAACGCCGCCGCCTCGTTATCGGCGGCGGCGGATTCGCCCTCTTGGTACTGGTCGGTTATGGCGTAATCCTTGCGCTCCTCAACCGGCAAGCAATGCCCGCCGCAACGACCGCTGCAGCACCGACTACCATCGCGGGGGAACCCAGCCGGACTACCAGTGCGCCCGCGTCGGCCCGCACGCGCCCGAACGATTATCCCCCACTCCCCGCAGACTTGCCCCAGGCGACAATCGTCAATGTTGTTGATGGCGATACGGTTGACGTGGAACTGAACGGCCAACGCGAACGGGTGCGCATGATTGGCGTCGACACGCCTGAAGTCGTGGCGCCGGGCCGCCCGGTGATGTGCTACGGACGCGAGGCGAGCGCACAGGCCGCGGCGCTGCTGCTTGGCCGGATGGTCTTGCTTGAAGAAGATTTGAGCCAGGACTCGCGCGATCGCTTCGGGCGCATGTTGCGCTATCTGTGGCTTCCCGATGGGCGCATGGCCAACCTCGAACTGATCGCCGATGGCTACGCCTATGAGTCTACCTTCCGCAACGCCTACGCCTACCAGGCGATCTTTCGGGCCGCCGAGACGACGGCGCGCAGCGAGGAGCGCGGGCTGTGGGCGGCTGAGGCGTGCGCCGGTCAATCCATCCCCGCCGGTACAACACCCCCATCCCTACCCCGACGCCAATCGGCGCCAACCCGCTCGAACCAAGCCGCAACGGCTGTCGCGCCGATGCTAACGCCGAACGCGCCCCCAACGCACCGATCGTGATCGCCAGCATCGATAAGATTGCCGAAACCGCCATATTGCGCAATGTGAGCGATCAAGCATTCGAACTGAGTACATGGACGCTCTGTAGCATCCGCGGCAGCCAAACCCACACTCCGCTCGCCGGCACGCTCGGGCCGGGCGAAGAGCGGGTATTTCCAAGTAGCGGCGGCAACATCTGGAGCAACAACGAGCGTGACGACGGCGCGTTGTACGATCCGCAGGGACGGTTGGTGAGTTATTGGTTTGATGAGCGGTGATGGAGAGAGGACAGCATCCACAGATCACGCAGATTGCGCAGATAAGGGGAGCGTAGGTGCGTGTGTAGAGGCAGCCCAATGTGGCTGCCTGAGGCGACCACGCCGGGGCGCCCGTACGACGGATGTGGCGATCACGCAGCAGCCATGTGTTCCAGCGGCACCAGGGCGTCGATCAGTTCATCGACCTGGACAAACAGGGCGACCTGGGCCAGCGGCGGCTCCGTGACGATGCTGGGCAGCGGCGGCAGCGGCGGCGGCGGCGGCAGCGCAACGCCCATCAGTTCGCGGTAGCGCCGACGGTATTCGATATTGGGTGTGCGGATGTGCAGTGCGCGGTAGAGTCTCGCCGCAGCGGCGCGATCCGCAGCCCGCGCAGCATCGACGAGCGCGATGGTGTAGCTGACTGCGGCCCGCTCAGCGTCACGCGTGCAGCGTTCCAGCAGTTCGGCAGCTCGTTCGGCGGCGGCGTCGGGGCTGAGTTGGCCGATGGTCCGTTCAGCCAAAATGACCAGCAACCGGCCGCGCAACTCAAGTTCGCGGTCGCCGCCGGTAGCAAGCAGGGGCAACGCCTGATGCAAGTAGGTCAGAGCCGCTCGCGGCTGGCCACGGCGCAACTCGAGATCGGCGCGCATACACAAACACCCGCCCAGGTCGCCCTCGGCTTCGATCGCCATCAGCACAACCCCAGCCCGGTCGAGTGCGTCTTCCGCCAACGCGAACTGGCCGGCGCCCAGGGCGGCTCCGCCGATGCTCCAGAGCGCCAGGCCCACGCCGAGTTTGTCGCCCAGATCGAGCGCAAGGGCCATGCCACGGGTGAAACACGCCGTTGCGCGGGCAAATTCGCCCTGGTACTCATAGATCGTGCCGAGATTCGACAGGCTGATGCCCAACTCCAACCGATCGCCGATTGCGCGCGCAGCCTGGAGTTTCTGGGTGTAACAATCGAGCGCTTTGCCGTAATCGCCGCGCACGGCATACACATTACCCAGGTTGCCCACGGCGATCCCGGCGACCCGCCGATTACCCTGAGCCAGTGCGCCGCGCATCGCCCGCTCGAAGCAGTCGATCGCGCGCGGCAGGTCGTCTTGTGCCCAGTAGATCAGGCCGATATTGTTGATCAACTGCACCGCCCGCGGCCCTTCGTCGCCGTGGGGCAGGGTGGCCAGGGCAGCTTGCAGGTCGGCGACGGCACTGGCAAGATCGCCCTGACTCCAGGCGATCAGGCCCAGGTATTGGGTAGCCTCGCCAACACCCTGCCGATCGCCGATGGCGCGAAAGATCTCACGGCTCTGCACGACCGTTTCGCGCGCGGCGCCAAAATCACCCCGGCGCATCAATAGTTCGCCGAGCGCTACCTTGGTGCGGGCGCAGGTGCGCCGATCGGGTGCGATCTCCAGCGCCTCGTTGTATACCGCCTCAGCCGCATCCCAACGTCCCAGCAGGCGGATCACCTCGCCGAAGCGGATTAGTACGTCGCTGCGCTCGTGACGGTGCAACAGCGGCAACAACCGCTCGAAGAAGCCCGCCGCCGCTTCAAATGCGCAGGTGAGTTGGGCTGCCGTACCGGCGCGCAGGAAATATTCGCGCTGCTTGATCTGGTTGGCACTCAGGCCATAATGATAAGCCAACAGATCGAGATGGCGATCAAGGTCGTCGGCGTACTGACGCTCAATGAATGCGCCGGTGCGGGCGTGCAGATCGGCGCGCACCGCGTTGGTCAGGCTGGCGTAGGCCACTTCGCGGGTAATCACATGGCGAAAGAGGTAGGCTGGATCGGGGCCGGAGCGCTCCAGTACCGCCAGATCGCTGCGCTGAAGCTCTTCCAGGCCACGATTGAGTTGATCGGCGTCGCCCAGCGCCGGATAGACCCCCGCGAGCGAACCGACGCTGAAACTGTTGCCGATTACACTCGCTACCTTCAGGGTGGTGCGCGCATCCTCGCCCAGCCGGTCGATCCGGCTCAGCACCAAACTTTGCAAGCTGTCGGGTAGATCGAGCTTCGCCGCGGCGTTCGGGTCGCGCAGATCGACACCGCGGTCGTGAGCGAGGCCGAGCAGTTCTTCGATATAGAGCGGGTTGCCTTCGGCGCGCACAGCCACGCGCTGGACGAGATCGTCAGGCAGCGCCAGTGTAACACCCCAGAGCCGATCCGCGTGCTGCGCGATCAACTGCGTGGCAGCGGCAGGCGTCAGTTCGCCCAGGGCCAGCGTACGAACGTGGGCCAGGCGTTCGGCGGGCAGCGGCGCAGGCAGATCGCGGTGGGTGACGATCAGCAGCAGCGGCAGATGCGCTGCGGCGCGCACAACCACGGCCAGCAGATCGCGCGAGAGTGGATCGATCCAGTCGCAACCCTCTAAGACAATCGCCAGCGGCGTATCGGCGGCCAACCGAGTGATGCCCTCCAGCACTAACGCTTCCAGCGCAGCTTTGCGCAGCGGCCCGTCCATCGAGCGCGTCAACTCGGTTTCGGGTAGCGTTAACCCGAGCGCCGGGCCAAGCAAGGCAACCCGCTCGACCGCCTGCGGATCGATCGCCGTAAGCCAGGCGGTAAGCGCAGCAAGTTGCCGCTCACGCGACCAGCTAGGCTCGAGCCCGATCAGCGCGCGCAAGATGCGCTGCCAGACCAGGTAACTACTGGCGGCGCGATACGAGACGCACTCGCCGCGTACACAACGCGCCCCGCGCTGCGCAGCTGCATCCAGCAGCGCAGCCGCCAGCGCCGACTTACCGATCCCGGCCGCGCCATTCAGCGCCACCACGCGCCCACGCCCGCGCATGGCTAGATCGAGTTGGGTGCGCAACAGGGCAAGCTCCGACTCACGCCCTACGAGCGTTGCGCCGGCGGCACGCGTAATAGGGAGATCCGCGCCGACCAATGGTGTTACCGGCACAGGCGTACGCCAACCATGCGGCTGAAGCTTGATCCGCTCGCCCCAATGCAACCCGGTATTGGCCGAACGCCGGGCACCCTCGGCCACGAGGATCTGCCCCGGCCCAGCGGCTTGCATCAACCGGGCCGCCAGGTTTACCCCATCGCCGATCACGGTATATTCACGCCGGTGCGCGGCACCGACTTCGCCGCAATAACTTAGCCCAACCGCCACACCGAGCCGCTCGGTGGCGATCGGGCCGCTGGCGAGCGCTTGCAACTCCAGGGCGCAATGCAACGCCCGCGCTACGGCGTCTTCGTGGGCCACCGGCGCGCCAAAAACAACCAGGTAGGTACAACCCTTATCGCCGATGTCGATCTTGTTCAGGTACCCTGCATACCGCTGCACCAGGGCAAACACCTGCGTAAAATAATCGCGCAAGGCGACGGTATCTTCCGACGTCAGGCTGAGCGGGCAGGTGAAGGCCGCAAACAGCACCCCAACGTGGCGATGCTCATTGAGCAAGGCGCGCTGCCCACTCACGATCCGCCGCGCCAATGCTTCAGGCAGGAACCCGGCAGCGCGGTCGCTCGCCGCGTGAGTTAAGGGCGGCAGATCGACCAGCTCGGCGCTGGGCGGCGGCACATCAAGCAGCAACGCCGGGTCGAGCGGCACAAACTCGGCCCAAATTGGGTCGGCAATCCCAAGCACGGCACGCAACGCCGCCGTGGCGACAACCTCGCCTGGGGTTGCGGAGCGCTCGGCAGCGGCGGCCTGGGTGAGTGCGGCGCCTGAAAGCAGCAGTTCCAGCCGACTGGCCGGATCGCCCACTACCAGGGCCAGCAGCGGGCCACTGGCCAGGCCAATCCGCGTGGCCAGGGTAAACCGCCCCGCCGACGTCTCGATCTGCGCATAGGCCGCTACGTGGGCCTGGATCGCCAGCGCACAAGCCGCCGCACGACAGGCCGCCGCTGCTTCGTCGTCGGGCGGGTACGGAAAGAGCGCCGTCAGCGCATCGCCGCCGAACTTGGCCACACTGCCGCCAAACTGCTCGACAAGCGCAATCGCCGGGCCGAGGTAGGCGTTAAGCACGCCGGTCAACTCTTCGGCGCCGCTGCGCTGCCCTTCAGCCAGGGCCGTGCTGAGCGTCGAGAAGCCGGAAATATCGGCGAAGAGCACCACAGCCGTAAAGCGCTGCTCGAACCCGCGCAAGTCGGTGTTGGGGTACAGCGCCAGTTCACGAACGATCAATTCGGGGAGGTAAGGCTCCCAATCAGGCAGGTGCAACATATGCGTTACCGCTGTAACAGCGGAAGATACATAACGGCGTCTTCCAATGTTTCAAATTCGGCCGGCGGCGGGGTGAGATCGGCATCTTCCGGTTGCGGTGTGTCGGTCGAGAGAGTCACAATGCTGCCGCGCGGTCGGCGCGTCGGTTCATCCAGCGGCAGCAGCGTGCCGGCGGTTGTGCTCAAGTTTAGCCGGTAGGTGCCGGCAGCGTGGCCCGACACCTCAACCTGGTAGTAGGCGCCGGCGGCATAGGCATTCTGCGGAACAGTGAACGTCACCTGCTCAATCGGATCATCACTTTCGGGCGTGAACGCCAGATCGGGGCCAAAGACGTAGAGGTCGGGATTACCGGCGGTGGCCGTCAGTTGGATGGTTACCCGCGCACCAACCGGCGGGCGCATCCGGTAGATCTTGAGCGCGTCCTGCGCGATGCTCTGCAACGCAGGCAGGAAGCTCACAAAGGTCAACTCCGGTGCAGCAGTGACATTCCCGGCCCGATCCGATACAAAGACCTGAAGGTAGTGAACGCCAGGCGCATCGCTTAAACGCCAGGCAACCTGACGACCTTCACTGCGCCCGAAGGGCAACCAACCCGAGCGTTGGACAGTTTCCCAGGGCTGATCGACAGCGCCGCTGAAGACATACTCAACGATAAAAACCCCAGCCAGCCCCGAGCCGTCGCTATCGCTGGCCTGGACATTCAGCAGCAGATCCTGGGTCTGGGTCAGGTTCGCGCCGACATTGGTCGTGACGCTGCGGATGCGCGGCGGGCGCAGATCACGCGACTCGCGCAGCATCTCCACCGTATTGCGCAGCAGGAGGTTATAATTGGCATCGAGCAACTCAACACTGCTGATCAGGGTACTGAACGAAGCCACCCGGCCGGCGCCGATATTCCAAACTGCAAGGCCGGCTGCAGCGGGCGTGCCGCCGCCGTTGGAACTGCTGTAGATCACATTGGCGTCGGCCTTAGCGGTTAAGCACGACTCGCTCCCGGCGAAATTGGCCAGGTTGAATGTGAAGGACGTCGGCAAGCCCAGGCTGCCTACCGGATGCGGCGCCACAGCGGTATAGGTCGTCTGCGGTGCATCATTGCGACCGCAAGCCGTAACGGGCAACAGATCCGCCAGGAGGCCGCCGGTTGCGCCGGCTTGTTGCGCGAGCCATTCACCGGTAATCAGCGCGCCGCCGCCGCGCACATAGGCATCGATGGCGACTGCACCGGCCAGCGTCAGCGTACGCGCCTGATCAGCATGACTTAAAATGATCAGCAGATCGTACGTGGCCAAATTCACCTCGGTGCCGACAAAATCGGCGCCGAGCGGGCCAAGCTCAACCCGCGTACCACGTACCTGAAGCGCATCGACAACAGCGCGATCGGAAGGTTCGTGACCACCCCGCAGCACATAGATCCGCGGCGGCGCCTGGGCAAGCTCGGCGCCTGTCGCGCCGGGAACCACCAAAGCAACCAGCAGGGTTAATGCCACGAACAGCGCCACCAGGCGAACCGGGGCGCGCGAGCATAGCGCGTGAAACATCGCTGATCCTTACAGAATTCAGGAGCCAGGATTCAGGGTTTAGGAGGTGACGTCTGAATCTTGAGTCTTGAACTAGGCGTCATCACGGTCGATTGGATTTCAGCAGCCCAGAGTCCGGATTCTGAATCCTGACACCTGACTCCTGACTCCCGAATCATGCACGAGCCGTGCCGAAGTGTTTAAGATGACAAAAGTGTTAGCTGGGATGTATCTACACAAACGTGGATGAGCGTCTTTTTTGCGCCTAATGAGTCAAATTTTCACAATCACCGTTGTGCTCTTCCAGCCGCGCGATGTGCGTAACATCGGCGCGGTAGTGCGCGCAATGAAGAACATGGGCGTGGGGCGGTTGCGCCTGGTGCAACCGGCGCCGTTTGAACTGGCTGACCTGCGCGGGATTGCCCATCGCAGTGATGATCTGCTGGCCGAAATGGAAGTATTCGACGACCTTGATCACGCCCTCGCCGATATCCAGTATGTTGTCGGCACAAGCGAACACATTCACACCGAACGACCGATACAGAACAACATGCGTACCCTGGCCGGCGCGATCCGGATGCGGGCGGCGACAAGCCAGGTCGCTTTACTGTTTGGCCCCGAAGATAACGGCCTGAGCCATAACGAACTCGACCGTTGCCATACCATTCTGCGCCTGCCGACTGATCCGGCTTACCCCTCGCTCAACCTCGCCCAGGCCGCCCTACTGATTTTGTACGAACTGCGCATGGCCGCCGATCTCCCGCTGCCTGCGCATACGCCGCCACGACCCGCGACAAGCGCCGAGATCACGCCAACGCTCACCGCAATTGCGGACGCCGTCGCCGCCGTGGACTTCATAAAATCGGGCGCCGGCACGCGCACCCTGCGCACCTTGCGCGCCCTGCTCTACCGCGCCCAACCCAACGCCCGCGAAGCCGCTCTGATCGCCGCCCTGGCGCGCGAGATTGCGACAAAATTGCGCCGCGAGGATTGACCTCATCCGGATCAAGTTAAGCCCCACGACGATTGCTGTAATCGGCGCAGATCGCGTCCCAACGCCCGAAACGCCGCATCCCTTCAACCCCCTGCTCCATCGGCGTGGAGCAGGGAGATAGGGCATCGTACTGCCATCCGGCTCCTCCTCCACACCCCGCCGCTTGCGCTGCTTGACTCTCTATAGAATATATTCTATACTCTACAGCATACTCATTCCCGTCCGTAATCAAACTCATAGCTTTTTTCTCGGCTGTAGCGTGGCTATAGCTGCTGGTCCTTCGTGTGTCTGCTCAAGGAGGAGTGTATGGCGCTCGATGCTGCAACGACGACGTTCTTGGCCCAGATGGCGGAAGCCGGCGGGAAACCGCTCCACGAGATGACGCCCCAGGAAGCGCGCGGCTTTGGTGCGGCCCTGCGCGAGATGTACGGCCCGGGGCCGGAGATGGCTCAGGTGATCGAACACCAGGTGCCGACGCGCGATGGCGGTTCGTTCGCGCTACGCGTGCTTGTGCCTGCGGGCGCACCACGGGCGATGATCATCTATTACCACGGCGGCGGTTGGGTCATCGGCGATCTCGATGAGTTCGACACCCTGGCACGCCGCATGGCAGTGCGTACCGGTTGCGCCGTCGCCCTCGTCGATTATCGCCTTGCCCCCGAGCATCCCTACCCCGCTGCGGCCGACGATGCCTACGTGGCCCTGGAGTGGATGGATGCCCACCTGAAAGAGCACGGCGCTAACCTGCCGATCATCGTCGCCGGTGATAGCGCCGGCGGCAACCTCGCCGCAGTTGTCGCCCGGCGTGCCCGCGACCGCAACGGCCCCAATATCGCCATGCAGGTGCTGGTCTACCCGGTGACCGACGCCAACCTCGACAACAGTTCGTACACCGATTCGGCCAACCAGTTGCTGCTCAGCCGCGACAGCATGGCCTGGTTCTGGGATCATTACGCGCCCCAGGCTGCCCACCGCGCCGATCCGGACGCAGCGCCGCTCCAGGCCTCAGATCTCAGCAATCTACCGCCGGCGCTCGTGATCACTGCCGAACACGATGTGCTGCGCGACGAGGGTGAGGCCTATGCGGCTCGCTTGACGGCGGCCGGGGTTCCAGTGGAGCAGACGCGCTATGCAGGCCAGATGCATGGCTTCTTCACCCTGCTTATGCTACCCACTGGCGCCAAAGCGATCGATCAGATCGCCGACGCAATCGAGGTTCAACTCGCGGCTCAGACGGCGTAAACCTTGCGCACGGCGCAAAACCTGTCAGGTCGGCCCGATCTGACGGGCCTGCTCACAATCAAGATCCGCATAAGGAGAGTCACTGATGACTGAAGTCCAACAATACGACGCGGTTGTCGTTGGGGCCGGAATCGCCGGGATGTAAATGCTGCACCAACTGCGCGAACTCGGGCTCAGCGCCCGCGTATACGAAGCCGGCGACGGCGTCGGCGGCACCTGGTATTGGAACCGCTACCCCGGCGCCCGCTGTGATGTCGAAAGCCTGGAGTACTCCTACTCGTTCTCGGCTGAATTGGAGCAGGAGTGGGAGTGGACCGAGCGCTACCCACGTCAGCCGGAAATCCTGAATTACCTCAACCATGTCGCCGACCGCTTCGACTTGCGCAAGGATATTCAGTTCAACACCCGTGTCGAGTCGGCGCACTACGACGAGGCAAACAAGTATTGGACGGTGCGCACCAACAAAGACGAAACGATTTCGACGCGTTATTGCATTATGGCCACCGGCTGCCTCTCGACGCCGAACCGCCCCAAGTTCAAGGGTCTCGACGATTATCAAGGTCCCTGGTATCACACGGGCATGTGGCCCAAAGAAGGCGTCGATTTCAGCGGTATGCGCGTTGGCGTGATTGGCACCGGATCAACGGCGATCCAGGCCATTCCGCAGATCGCCAAACAGGCCGCACACCTCTATGTCTTCCAGCGCACGCCGAACTTCAGCATGCCGGCGCAAAACGGCCCGCTGCCCGCCGAAGTGCAGGCAGTAATGAAACAGCAGTACCGCGCTCATCGCCAGAAAGCCCGCGAGTCGGCCTTTGGCGTACCCTTCGAGATCACCGACATTAGCATGAAATCGGCCCTCGAAGTCTCGGAAGAAGAACGCCAACATGAATTGGAGGGCCGCTGGCAGTACGGCGGGGCCACAATCATTGCTGCCTTCGCCGATGTGCTGACCAACAAAGAGGCCAACGATATGGTGGCCGACTTCGTGCGCAGCAAGATCCGTGAGACGGTTAAGGATCCGGCCACAGCGGAATTGCTCATGCCCCACGATCACCCGCTCGGCACCAAGCGGCCTTGTGTGGACACCGAGTATTTCGAGACCTACAACCGCGACAATGTAAGCCTGGTGGACGTACGCAGTGCGCCGATTGAGACGATCACCGCCAAGGGCCTGCGCACCGGCGGCGTCGAGTATGAACTGGACGCGATCGTCTTTGCAACCGGCTTCGATGCGATGACCGGCGCGCTGTTCAACATCGACATTCGCGGCAAAGGCAACCACGCGCTCAAGGAAAAGTGGGCCGATGGGCCGCGCACCTACCTCGGCCTGGCCGTCGAGGGTTTCCCCAACCTGTTCACGATCACCGGCCCCGGTAGCCCTTCGGTGCTGAGCAATATGATCGTCTCAATCGAGCAGCACGTCGATTGGATCACCGATTGCATCAAGTACTTGCGCCAAAACGATCTTACCAGCATTGAGGCAACGCGCAACGCCGAAGATGAATGGGTGGAACACGTCAATGTCGTAGGGAACTACACCCTCTATCCGCTGGCGAATTCCTGGTATGTAGGCGCTAATATCCCCGGCAAACCGCGGGTCTTTATGCCCTACATCGGCGGCGTGGGCAACTACCGCAAGAAATGCGACGAAGTTGCCGCCAAAGGCTATGAGGGTTTTATGCTCAATGCCTAGAGCACTGCGCAGCATGACTGAGCTGCAGAGGCCACTGAACCGGGTAGCGCGCTGCGCTCGCGCCTAGTTGTGCAGGCGCAATCGATCTGAGCAATGCGGTAAGGTAAGGTTTCAGGCCGCCGGGGGCATGCAACAGGGTTCGCGCACCAGAACGTGCGCTGCCTACGAAGACGTTAACGCTGCCTGAAGCCTTGTCTCACGCCGCACGCAATCTGTTGTTTGGTGCATAGTAAACATTGCGCGTTGCGTATTGTGGGTGGCAATATGCAATACGCAACACGCAATACTCTACTTTTCCTGCTTGCATAAATGCCTGCACACTCGTATGATATAGTTTATATTCTATAGTTTCAATGTAAGGCAAACCATATGGGCGTGATTAGGCTGCAGGCGCCGGCAACATTACGCGAGGCGACGGTCGATCATTTACGTGAGCAGATTGTGACGGGAACACTTCAGCCCGGTGAGATTCTGCGCGATGGCGAAGTAGCATCTCAGCTTGGGCTAAGCCCAACGCCGGTGCGTGAAGCGTTGGTGCAACTCGCGGGCGCGGGCCTCGTTGAGATCGAGTCGAATAAGCAAAAGCGGGTTGCCCCGCTGAACCTCACCACGGCCTGCGAGCTTGCTGCCGTACAGCGCATCCTCTGGCAGACAGGTTATGCATGGGGCGCACCTCAGGTTGGCCCAGCGGCGCTTGATGCGCTCGGCGGCGCGCTGACAGCACTTGAGGAGGCATTACATAAAGGTGATCGACGCGCGGCGCTGCTCGCCTATACCGACTTTCACAGCATTGTGGTAGCCGCAGGTGGGAACAGTGAGTTAAACCGCCTGATCGTTGATCGCTATCCGTTGCTCGAACGCCTGATGATGCTCCGTCTACCCCATTTCGTCAATCACGAATTGCTCGATCTGAATCGCGCGATCTACACCGCACTCAGCGAAGGCAACCCCGTACGGGCGATTATCCTCGGCGAGATGATCCGGGAAACGTTCGCCGCCGCAATGGATACACTGATCGATTAGGCCAGGTTTCAGGCGGCAGGCGGCAGGCGGCAGGGTTCGCATACCAGAACGCGCAATGCGTACGAAGACGATCAAGCTGCCTGAAATCTTGCCTTAGGAGCGTGGGCATCTTTTACGCCCTCACGCCCTCTACGCCTGCTGGAATAATAATGGACATTGTCGTCCAAAAGAATGTTTGTGTGTTGCTGCGCGATCGCGTTAGCCTGGCAACGGATGTCTATCGCCCGGCGACGGACACTCCCTGTCCGACGCTGATCGTACGCACTCCCTATAACAAAGATCTGTTGGCAACCCTTGTGTTGCTGATGCCTGATCCGATCCGTCTCGCACAGGCGGGTTATGCGGTGGTTGTGCAGGATTGTCGCGGCTGCTACCAATCCGCCGGAACTGTCACCCCATTTGGGCAGGAAACCAACGACGGCCTCGACACGCTTGCGTGGGCCGTGGCGTAACCCTGGTCGAACGGGACGGTCGGCATGCTCGGCGGCTCGTACCTGGGTGCCGTGCAATGGTTTGTCGCCGCCGCAGCGCCGCCGGCACTGCGCGCGATCGCGCCTTACATCACCAGCGATCAGTTCTATAACCCCTGGACGTATCAGGGCGGCGCGTTTCAGCTCGGGTTTTGCCTCTTCTGGGCGCTGGGCTATTTTGCCATCCCCGAACTGCATCGCCGCCTGGTGAGCCATACCGCCACGCTCGGCGATGTAAGCAAAGCTATGCGCGCGCTCGGCGCCATCGACGAGCTGTACCGCCGCCGGCCCTTGCACGCTGTACCCGAGGTGCTGGCAGCGGCGCCCTTCTACGCCGACTGGCTGGCCCATCCCGACGAGGATGCCTACTGGCACACCATCGCGCCGGGGCACGCTTACGAGCAGATCACCGCACCGGCGCTGCTCGTCGGCGGCTGGTACGATCCCTTCCTCGCCGGGACGCTGGCAAGCTATCAGGGCATGCGCGACCACGGTGGCAGCGATTCCGCACGCCAACCCGGGCTGATCATCGGCCCGTGGTCGCACGGGGTCTGGCATGGCGCCTTTCGCGAGCGCGACTTTGGCCTGCTGGCCAGCACCGATGCCATCGATCTGACCGGCCTGCACCTGCGCTGGTTCGATTATTGGCTCAAAGAAGCAGAAAACGGGCTGGAGGCGGAACTTCCGGTGCAAATCTTTGTGATGGGCGCCGACCAGTGGTACGCCGAAGCCGACTGGCCGCTCCCCAACACAGCGTATCGGCGGCTCTACTTGCATAGTGACGGGCAGGCGAACAGCCGCAACGGCGACGGCACGCTGAGTTGGCAAGCGCCCGGCAGCGAAACGCCCGACAGTTATGTCTACGATCCACACGCAGCCACGCCGACATGTGGCGGCGCGACGCTACTCCCCGGCGCGCAAACGGCGGTCAACGCCGGGCCACGTGATCAATGCGCCGTCGAACTGCGAAATGATGTACTCGTCTACACCAGCCAGTCGCTCGAACACGACCTGGACGTGATCGGCCCGGTACAGTTGATCCTTTATGCGGCATCAAGCGCTCGCGATACCGATTTCACCGGCAAACTCGTGGATGTCTACCCCAATGGACAGGCGCTCTTGATCACCGACGGCATTTTGCGTGCCCGCTACCGCAACTCGTTCAGCAGCCCAGAACTGCTGGAGCCGGGCCGGATCTACGAACTAGCGATCGATCTCGTCGCAACGGCGAATCGCTTCAAAGCCGGGCATCGGATCAGGCTCGAAGTGGCGAGCAGCAACTTCCCGCGCTTCGATTGCAACACCAACACCGGCGGCGTCATTGCCGAAGAGCACGCCGCCGACTGCGTGATCGCCACCAACCGGATCTTCCACGCTTCTCCATACCCCTCACACTTGCTCCTGCCGATTATTGTGCGCGAGTAGGGCATTCACTCAACGCGATCGCGGGTGATCCCGCCATTCCCCGCCGCACGTTCAACTTTTTCATAGCCATCTTCAGTGCCACCACAACATTGCTCCCGATCTACGCATCGCAGATCTTGCAGGTTGGGCCGCGGGGGCTAGGGTTGCTCGCCGCCGCGCCCTCGGCCGACGCGCTTGTCGCCAGCCTGATTACCTCGATTAGCGGCCCCGGCAAACGGCAGGGCCGCCTGCTGATCGGCGCCGTGATTGTGTATGGCATGAGCACGGCGATCTTCGGCATTTCCACGTCGTTCTAGCTCTCGATGCTGATGCTGGCCCTCAACGGCGCATCAGACACGGTAAGCATAATCGTGCGCGGGGCAATTCGCAACCTGGAGACGCCCGATGAGATCCGTGGGCGGATGGTTTCGGTGAACATGCTCTTCTTCGCCGGCGGGCCGCAACTCGGCGAGATCGAAGCCGGAGCCGCCGCCCGCTTGCTCGGCACGCCGCTTTCGGTGCTCGTCGGTGGGCTGGCGTGTATGTTTGCTAGTGGCGCTGTCGCCGCCGCCACACCCGAACTGCGCCACAAGGAGCGAATTAGCACGGAACCACGGAACCACGGAACCACGGAACCACGGAACCACGGAACCACGGAACCACGGAACCACGGAACCACGGAACCACGGAAC
>JBBRUG010000040.1:0-25339 GCA_038247995.1 Chloroflexales bacterium
GTGGAGCAGGGGGAGCCGCCGCAGATTCGGCGTCCTGATGCTGTCGGAAGCCCCGCTCCCGCTCAGGGAGCGGCCTGCTCTGAGCGTAGCCGAAGGGGGTTGGGGGTGCGGGCAACGGCAAAAACCCTCCACCTGAGAGCGGTGGGGGCTGCGGGTGAATGCCTACGCATTCCTGCTGGTGACGGACCGCTATCCGCCGTTCAGTTTGCAGTAGACTGACCCGGACGTGATCTGCGACCTGACGAAGGAGACGCACATGACCAGTCAAGAACAGCCGAAAAGAGTGGTGACGAACGCAGGCGGCGGTGTCGACGCTATCTATGGCATCGGGATGATCGGCGCGTGGATCTATTACTTCAAGCGGGCCACGAACAATCAGGAGCGCGCCCTGGGCTTTGCCAAAGGCCTCGTCTGGCCGGCGTTCCTGGTCTACGCGTTGCTCGTGTTCCTGGACAAAGAATAACCGAGAGAGTCAACGATGAACACATCCAAAACGACCGCCATCCTGGTTGGCGCGTTGTTTCTGACGGCCATGGCGGCCAGTCTGGTGGGCGGCGGTCTGGTAGAGTCCGCCATCGCCGCTCCGCACTATCTGGCCACTGTGGCCGAAAACGAAACACAGCTGATCGCCGGCATGCTCCTAGAGTTGGTGAACGCCATTGCCGTTCTCGGCATTGGCGTCTTGATGGTTCCGATCCTGAAGGCTTATAGTGAAAACATGGCCCGCGGATACCTATAGAGTTGGTGAACGCCATTGCCGTTCTCGGCATTGGCGTCTTGATGGTTCCGATCCTGAAGGCTTATAGTGAAAACATGGCCTGCGGATACCTAGGTTTCAGGATCGTCGAGGCCGTATTCTGCAGCACCATTGTCGTCGGGCCTTTGGCGCTCTTGATCCTCAGTCAGAACCCGTTGCACGCCGCAGCCCTTGGTACGGAGTCTATCAACGTACTAGGCACACTGGCGATGGCAGCGCGTGAAAGTATCGCCAAGCTGTTGATCCCCCTATTCTTCTGTTTGGGCGCCTTGGTGCTCTACACATCGCTGTACCAGGCGAGGCTGCTGCCGCGCTTCATCGCTGTCTGGGGCCTTGCTGCCGTCGCCCTGATGTTGACGTTCAACCTGTTCTCGCTCACCTTCGAGTTCGACCTGAGTGTGGCGTTGATCTTCGCGCTGCCGATCATCGTGAACGAAATCTTCATGGGGATCTGGCTGATTGTTAGGGGATTCAACGTATCTACAGCTGCGCCCAAACCTGCCGGAGGCAAGGTGCCCCTGGGATCAGGAGGAACGCCTTGAAGGCAGACTGATGCATAGCATATGGGCCGCCGGAAATCGTCGCGCCGTTGCCTTCGTCGGCACCGCATATCCCGGCGTGTCCGTCGGCGTGAGCACGCGCTTCACAGGTACGCTTCATTACCGCAGGTTGCGCATGCTTACCGCTCAGCATGCCATTCATTACATAGACTGATCGCAACCACGCCAGTAATAATGAAAAAGTAGTGGTGTAGGAAGGGGGCCAACTATGAAAGCGATGGTCTTTCACCGATACGGGTCGCCCGATGTTCTTCACCTCGAAGCGGTCGCGCAGCCGGCTCCACGCGAGGATGAAGCTCTGATCCAGATTCATGCGGCGGGCGTCAACGCAGCCGACTGGCGGCTCCTAAGAGCGAAGCCCTTTCTCGTCCGCATCATGGGCAACGGGCTATTCAAGCCAAAGCAGACAATCCTCGGATCCGACCTCTCAGGGCGGGTCACCGTGGTCGGCAGGAACGTCACGGAATTTCAGCCGGGTGATGACGTGTTCGGGTACATCCCCGGGCATGCGTGCGGCGGCTTCGCCGAATATGCCGCCGTTCCTGCACATGCCCTGGTACTGAAACCGGCCAGGCTCACATTCGAGGAAGCTGCGGCGGTGCCGATGGCGGCAATGACCGCCCTGGTTGGTCTGCGCGATACCGGCCGGATCCAGCCGGGCCAGAAGGTGCTCATCATCGGCGCCTCTGGTGGTGTCGGAACCTTTGCGGTGCAGATTGCCAGATCGTTCGGGGCTGAAGTGACTGCAGTATGTAGCGCGAAGAACTTGGACCAGGCGCGCAGCCTTGGTGCAGACCGTGTCATCGATTACGCCCGCGAAGACTTCACCAGGGATGCGCGGCGCTATGACCTGATTCTGGCGGTGAACGGATATCATCCGATTTCAGCCTATCGGTATGCGTTACGTCCCCGCGGGATTTATGTGATGGTCGGCGGCTCCTCACGCCAGATCTTCGAATCTCTGCTCCTCGGCCCAGTGCTTTCCATGCGTAGGGATCAGACCCTCGGCGCCCTGACGTATACGCCGCATAAAAAGGAGCTCGTCTTTTTGAAAGACCTCCTCGAAGCCGGCACCATTCATTCGGTGATCGATCGCAGTTTCCCGCTGCGTGAAACTGCTGAAGCCATCCGCTATGTTGAAGCAGGCCACGCCCGCGGGAAAGTCGTTATCACGGTAGCTGCTGCGTACTGATGTTCGTGACCGCTGCCGAATTCCTTTTGCCCTGCCGCGGTGTTATGCGAAGCCGGACAGGTCCTGAAAGGAGACCCTATGGCCGAGATACTGCTCCCTACCTCAGTCGGCATGCTCCCAACGTATCTTGCCACCCCCGCAAGCGCGGGGCCGTGGCCTGGCGTCGTGGTCATTTCCGATGCCGGGGGGATGCGTGACGACCTACGGCATCAGGCCAATTGGCTGGCCGGCGCGGGCTACCTGGCCGCCGCGCCGAACCTACGCGAAGGCGGGACGATTCTGAAGTGCTTGCGCGAGATTTTGTTCGACTATCTGACATGGCAGGGTACGTTGTTTGCGCAGATTGAAGGTGTCCGCAGCTGGCTGACTGAGCAGGAGCAATGCACCGGCAAGATCGGGGTGATCGGCTTCTGTATGGGCGGCTCATTCGCGCTCATGCTTGCCCCCGGTCACGGCTTCAGCGCGTCGAGCGTCAACTATGGGCAGATCCCAAAAGACGTAGAGCGTCTGCTCAGCGGCGCGTGCCCGATTGTCGGCAGCTTTGGCCGCAGGGATAGTTCGTTGCGTGGGGCTGCGGCCCGGCTTGATCAGGCCCTGACCGCGGTCGGTGTCGCGCATGATGTAAAGGAATATCCGGAGGCCGGTCACGGCTTCCTGAACGATCATGCACCAGGCGATGTGCCGCTGATCTTGCGGGTCATGGGGAGCTTTGTACAGACGGCCTACCACGAGCCGTCGGCCCAGGATGCGCGTCGGCGCATCGAGGCCTTCTTTGCGGCCCATAAAAAGACTCCTTCTTTGTAGCGTGTACGGCAGCGCCACGGCGCGGGGACTGCCTGCTTTAGCTGGCGGGGGAAGCGCCGAGCTTGGCTTCCTATTGCGGAAAACCGCGATATGTGGTACACGTATTCTTGCGTACCACCGTCCCGTGTTCGTTCCTACGGAGCCGTCACTGGATTCCTTTTCTGGCCTTCGTGCCAGAGCGAATACGGATCGAAATGGAATGAGTACCATGCCGGTTGGGGCAAGGGGAGCCGTAGGGCCCGCGATCTGTACCCTGGATTGGATCGTTCTCCTTCCGGTGGGCCGTCGTCTCGCATCCAGCGGGCGTCATCCGGCCAATCGTATCCGTCCGACTCGTCGGAGTGAGGTACAAACTGTCGCGTAAACGCGACAGTAGATGACTGGTGCCGCAGAGGTGTTTGCGCTTCAGCAGAGCAGCCGTCTGGAAAGCGTGTTGCGCGGCGACTTCCTGCTCCTAATCTTGGTCGGCGCCTATCTGGGCACCTTTCCCGCGCTGTATGTGATCCTGCGCCGCAGCAACCCTGTGGCTACAGCATTCGCGACGCTGTTCACCGGCATTGCGGTCACGATCTGCTTTGCTAGCGAGTCAACGTTTTCGCTGCTGTACCTTGGCGACCAGTATGTGACGGCGGCTAGCGAAGCCCAGCGCGCCCAATTCCTGGCAGCCGGCGAGGCAGCCATCGCCACCGATATGTGGCACAGCTCTGGTGCCTACATGTCGGGCCTCCTGCTCCAGGGCGGTGGGGTGATCATCTCGCTGGTGATGCTACGCAGCAACGAGTTCAGCAAGGTGACGGCGATTGCCGGGCTGCTTGGAAACGCGCTGGACCTGACCCAGCACCTGATCTACCCCTTCGCGCCCACGATCGCGGCGCCGATCCAAATGGTTATGGGGCCGTTTTACCTGGTCTGGTTTCCCATGCTGGCGTGGGACCTGTTCCGGCTGAGCAACCGGCGGACACCGGCATAGCAGCGGAACGGCAGGGTCGCGCTGGCAAACTTCCCGTAGCAATGTCGCTCGCCACCCTCGCCATGGTGCGTAGTCGCTCAGAGTTCCCGAAACTGACGAAGCGTGAGCTACGCATCACCACAGTGTTCCCGGTAAGGAAGGCACAACGGATGTCATGTGGGTTCCAGGGTGGCGGTGCGCAAACCGTGCCGTAGCCGATCACCTTTCGCAAACGGGCGCTGTGCAGTGCGGTCGAACGCGCCTTTGCGGCGGGGCCGCGCTTCGACGCGACAGGCAATACGTCAGGAGGCTGTGGCTGATGGATGCGGTCTGGGAACGTGCGATTAAGTCCGGCAATGTCCAGGACGTCCGCGATTTGCTTGAGCGGGGTGTGGATGTGGATGCCCGCGACCGCTATGGCCAGACGGCACTGATGCTGGCCCCACATGCCGGTCATCGCGAGGTCGTCGAAGCGCTCCTCGCCCATCGGGCCAACCCGAACATCACGGCCAAGTATGGGCTGAGCGCCTTGATACTGACTATCGTCGCTGGGCGTGAAGAATGAAGAAGTGGCGCATGCCTGTTAGCGGATGCTGGGACTGAGCGCTCGTTGCGGGGAAGTGGTGCGCCGGGATTCGCCGGCAAGGGCGCCTACGATCTGGCCGTTGATCGCGACATGCGGGAGTTGTCTGCGGCATTAAAGCCCAAACCAGAGTCAATTGGCTGACGAAATTCGGATACGCGGCCAGGCCAATGAAAGGCAGACTGACCCGATGAAACCGGGTACACTCCAACCTCCATAACGCAGGTTGCGTCACACAGCCACAGCTCATCGTTCGAGCAAAACCGCATCCTGGCGGGCTATGCTGCGATTTCTTGCCAGGGAACGTAGCTACGAGGGATGGTCGTTTTCGTGAATGAAATAGTGCATGCGCACTCGGAGATGCGACTGAAGGTTGGGAGGTTCATGTGGAAAAGAGTGGAATGTTATGCTAGCAGGGTGATAACGTGGCATGTAGTGAATGCGGGCTAATCTTCAGGGCTAGACCATTTCCAGGCGATCCAGCCAATCAGTAACAGACACACAACTTCTACAGTGGCTATGAATATGTAATGTGGGTATGCTGATCCACCACCTACAATAAACACAATAGTCATTACACTTACAATGATATTCGCCCAACGATTCACGCTATACTTCAACACTCGAGAAAGGAAAATCATAGCAATCGAGATTTGCATGATTATTGCACCACTCAACATAAGCTGAGTGATCGGAGTTTCCCCTGCGAATTCGACTAATTCATCTACTACCCCAGGGATATATAAAGAAAGAATATCTGCCTTCAGCATACTAATCATGACAACTATCCATAATGTTGAGAGTAAAACTCTCGGATCTGTCTTTTCGGTGGTCTTTCTACTCGCGATCATGTTTATTGCTCCTTTGTTGAACAATGCTATATAGTAGCCCTAGTCGTCTGTCAATCCTAGATTGACGTGTGGGATGGGGTTTCAGGGGAGGGCGAAGCCCTCCCCTGGCCCCACCTCTATTTGGGTGAGCAGGGGGATTTTTCGGGCGCTGTGCCCGCAAACCCCCACTGGGCTTGTGCGCGATTACAAAGCGTCAGTGATCCTGATCAGCATGGCCGCCCGGTCTTCGCCGGCTACGCTCACAGCGTGATGACGACACTGCCCCGCTTGTGCCCTTGGTCGACATACCTATGCGCCTCGGCTATCTGCTCCAACGGGTAGCGCCGATCGATGACCGGCCGGAGCCGCCCCGCCTCAAGCAGTTCCTTGAGCACGAGTAACTGCGCGCTGGACTCGGGCGGCGACCCAAAGACGACCTTCCTACCGCTCGACAGTGACGTCCATACCATTTGGCCTAGCTCTCGCAGCCCGCCGGCCACGGCAAGATAGCGCCCATGCGGGGTGAGCGAACTTTTGCAGCGCGCGAATGATGTCTTGCCCACCACCGTATCCAGAATGATGTCGTAGGTCGCGCCGTGCCTCGTGAAATCCTCCTGCGTGTAGTCGATGACCTGATCAGCGCCCAGCGATTTCACCAGTTCTAGATTCGCGGTGCTACAGACCCCAGTGACTTCCGCCCCCAAGTTTTTGGCAAGCTGCACCGCATAGCTGCCCACTCCGCCGGAGGCACCGTTGATCAGCACCTTCTGTCCGGGCTGAAGCTGGGCCAGATCGTTGAGGAAGTACCATGCGGTGCCGGCCCCAAAAGGCACGGCGGCGGCCTCCTCGAATGTGCTATTGGCCGGCTTGATCGCCAGGGCGCCTTTTTCGGACCGACACACGTATTCCGCATAGGCGCCCAGGCCGGTTGAGTCGATCCCAAAGACGTGGTCGCCTGGCTTGAATAGTTTCACGCTGTTGCCCACTGCCTCAACCTCTCCGGCCAGTTCGGTGCCCAGAATCGGTTGCTTGGGCTTCCTCAGGCCAAACATAAGCCGCGGCAGCGGACCGAAGCCGGGCGGAACAAAGGTGAACCCCCGTAGGTTCACATCCCCTGCCGTAACGGTTGCCGCACGGACCTTGATCAGGAGTTGATCATCCTTTGGGGTGGGTTTGGCCACCTCCTTGAGCTTAAGCACATCCGGCGGCCCGTATTGGGTATAGACAATTGCCTTCATCATAGATGTCACTTCTGTTCTCGTACTCCGCCCGCTCCGAGCCGCACCTGAACCGGGCAGAAACGCTTGGATTCGTCAGAGCTACGCTGACAGATAGCGGTGGGGCCAGGGGCGGGCTTTGCCCGCCCCTGAAACCCCATCCCACACGTCAATCGAGGATTGACAGACGACTAGCGCACTGAGCAGAATGGTTGCGCTGCTTGTTCACGCCACAAGAAGCATAGCAGCCGTAGGGTATGGAGGTATAGATACGAAAGTATTGTTGGCGGTATGGTTCTACAGCAGACCCAGTTCACGCGCGCGCGCGACGGCTTCGGTGCGCCGTTGCACCTGAAGTTTGCCGAATATCCGCAGCAGGTGCCCTTTCACTGTGCTCAAGGCAAGGGAAAGCTACACGCTGATCTGTTGGTTCGAGCGGCCCTGGGCAACCAGGTGCAGGATCTCCAGTTCGCGCCGGCTCAAGGGTTCAAGGAGCGGCTGCGTGTTGAGCGCCGCCGGCTTGCCCTGCGGGGGACTGACGGCATCAGCCGCCGCTTGGGTGCGGAAGGCCGCCCGCAACTTGCCGATGTAGTTCGGCAGCACTGTCTGCGCCGCCGCTGCGGCCAAGAGGCGCGCCATCGGCGGCCCTGCGTCCACAAAGATCCGGACGTAGCCCTCCGGCTCGGCCAAGGCCAGTGCGCGCTCGAGCGGTGCGAGCGCCAGTGGGAGGTTGTCCTGCGCTGCGTGCGCAAGCGATTGCAGTACCAGAATCTCGATCACGCTCCCCATTCTTCGGCCGGCTTCCGCCGCCGTTAGAAGGCGCGCCAGGAGTTCCAGCGCATCAAGCAGGGAGCGCTCGGCCCGAGCGTGCCGATACTCGGCGATCCGCAATCGGGCCAGAGTCATGTGGGCAAACTCGCGCAGATAGCTGAGATCGTCGCCTACCGAGAGCCCGTGCGCTTCCACCCAATCCCGTGCTCTGGCCAGCCGCCCCTGCTTAATATAAATACTTGCCTTTAATGCTGCGATGGGACGAAGATCCGGCACAGGGGTCCTGACATAGTGGTGATCGGCTTCATCGAGCAGGGCCAGCACGGCGTCCAGATCGCCCGTGGCTTCCTTCAGCCGCGCCTGCGCAAGCCTCCAGCGGTAGGCCCAATCGACGATCAGCGTCTGCTGCCCCAGTTCCGCGCTTTTATGCAGGTAGCGGGCGGCGGTTTCCTCGTCACCAAACTCATAATACAGCAGTGCCAGGCCCATATAGGTATGCGCGGTTACCGGCTGAACTTGCGTATCGTGCGCTTCCGCCAGTTGCAACGACTGCCGATGCACGCCGGCCGCCTCGCGGAGCCGGCCTTGGACGACCAGTAGTTCAACCAGGTAAAAGGCGCCGACAATGACAAAGGCGGTATTACCTACCCGCCGCATCAGTTCGATCCAATCGGCTATGGCACGCTGGGCTGCTTCCAGGTCCTCGTTCGCCCAATACGTGAACCCCAGGATCACGGTTGCCTGGGCGCGCATGAGTTGGTTCGCTTCAGGTGTGAGTTGGAGTGCCAATGCAGCATATTGCGCTGAACTGGCATAATCGCCCTGAGCCTGGGCGTGGTAGGCCCGGGCAAGCGCAATGGTCGCCGGCAGAGTCTGAAACTGCGCTTCGTCGAAAACGACCATCCGCTCTGATGGGGTTGCCGGTCGCCCGCTTGCGGTTTCTGGCGCATTCAGCCACCGTTCGGCATCCTGCAGTCGGGACTGACTAGCCTCCATCGCGCCGGTATCCAGTAACGCCCAGGCATATTGGGCACTAAGCACAGGCATGGAACGGATCAACTCGTCGGGCAGTTGCTTCACCCAGCGCAGCCAGGCGGCAGACTGGAAGCTGCTGTCCATGGCCGGCCACGCAAGTTCGGCCAGGCGCGCAACACGCGCGACATCGTTGGCGGCGGTCGCGTGGTGGAGCGCTTCAAGCTCCAGGCCGTGCACTTCGTACCAGACGCTGGCGCGCCTATGGAGTTCAGCCACGTCGTGCTGCGCATCCCCCGGAGCCGCTGCGCTGTCCTGGTGCAGACGTTGCCGCAGCACTTCGGCGAAGAGATGGTGATAGCGGTACCAGCGCCGCTCGTTATCCAGGGGCACGACGAAGAGGTTGGCGTGCTCAAGGTACTCCAGGGTCGCCGCTCCGGTAGCCGACGGATTATCCAGCACGGCATCACAGAGCGGGCCACACAGGCGATTCAGGATCGCCGTGCGCAGCAAAAATGCCTGGACGCGCGCCGACTGTTGGCGCAGGACTTCTTCAACGAGATAGTCCATCACAAAACGATCGCTGCCGGTGAACGTCCTGATGAAGCCGGTGGGATCTTGCCGGCCCCGCAGTGAGATCGCGGCCAACTGCAGGCCAACAAGCCAGCCTTCCGTACGGGTTTCCAGGGCGGCGATTGCCTCTGCCGACAGATCGAGGCCCATGACCTGAGTGAGTAACCCGGCGGCTTCGGTGGGAGTGAAGCGCAGATCGGTGGCACGCAGTTCGGTCAAGTGGCCCCGGGCGCGTAACCGAGCCAGCGGAAACTGTGGATGCTCGCGGGTAACAATCATCAGGTGCAACTGGGGCGGCATGTGTTCGATCAGAAAGCTGACCGCCTGGTCAATCGGTTCGGCATCGACCATGTGGTAGTCGTCGAGAACAAGGACGAGGCGATCCTGGCCGGCGGCGATCTCATTGAGCAAGACGGTCAGCAGCGCCTCGGTTGGCGGCGGCTGCGGGGATTGGAGCGCCGCCAACACGCCCTCGCCCAGATGCGCCGCAATCGACCGCAATGCCGCGACGAGGTACATCAGAAAGCGGGAGCGGTCGGCATCTCCTTCGTCGAGCGACAGCCAGGCAACCGGCCGGTCGCAGCCAGCGATCCACGCGCTGACCAGCGTGGTCTTGCCAAAGCCGGCCGGGGCCGAGATGAGGGTCAGTTTGCCGTTCAGCCCCTCGTTCAAGCGCTCGATCAGGTGCGGGCGGAGGACCAGCTTCGATCGCGGCGGCGGAATATACAGTTTGGTGGTAAGCAGCGGCATGGCGCTATTGTACAACTGGGCTACGTTCAACGCGAGATGGGGATGATGGTATGGTAGCCGTCGAAGGCGGCAAGCACGCGCCGCTGGGTCAGTTCGCCAACGAATTCCCCGATCGAATCGCCGACTCGTTGCTGTTTGTTGCTGCCGGTTATGCGATTGCGCTGCCGTTCCTCGGTTGGCTGGCCGCGCTGGCTGCGGCGCTGACGGCCTATATCCGCGTATTTGGCGGCGCGCTGGGCCTTCCGCTTCGCAGCGCCGATCTTTTTTCATCTGACGCGCTTTTTCTTTACCGGGTGAGCGAATCTGAAGCGGGCGTGGGGCATGCGGCCATACGGATCACGTTAAGCCCCACAATGGTTGTTGCAATGGGCACGGATCGCGTCCCAACACCAGATTTCCCGCATCCCCCCTGTAGCGTCAGGGGTACTCACGGTTGACTCACGGTTGACTCACGCATACCGAGTAGAGTGCTTCGGCAGTGTAGTAATGCATTCTTGTTTTAGTGAGAACCCACTCCATGCCCATCAACATCGACCAACCCCCAGTTTGCCAGCCTACCTCCAGCGTTTCACAACGTCATTTCGGCCCCAACGCACCCAGGCGTTCCCACGTTTTGCTCAGTGTGCTGATGATTACATTCCTGCTTACGATCCCGTTCATGCATGTTCCTCAAGTGGCCTATTCCGCCACGACTGTGACGGTCTGTAGTGTGACAACGAGCCGAGGCAATCTGGCCCCCGGTGATGCCGGCTATACGCTCGACGGCGCATTTATGACCGCCGCCCGTGCGAAGTTGCTCGATCCGGCGAACTTCGGGCCGGCGGGGACGGTGCAACGCGAAATCGAGCTTATTGACGGCTTTGGTACGGCGGATTCGATCACGGCTACCAGCCTGGAGCCATGCAGCATCTTCTTTATGGGGTCGTTTGCGAATAACGTGTTCACCGCAGCCGAACGCGATGCCTTGTACACCTGGTCGCTGCAACCGGGCAAGTTCGTCATTCTGACCGGCCAGGCTCCGATCGGCGTGGCGGTGGTGGAACGCTGGGGCTATACGCTCGCCGTGGGCAACAATAACCCTACAACGCCAACCAGTACCGGCGCGACTCACCCGGCCTTTGACGGCCCGTTCGGCGTGGTCACCACCGTCAATCAGGGCGGCACGGCCCAGGGCTATTTCAGCACCACAACGGGGAGTACTGTGCTTGCCGAAAACGCGGCGGGCAATCCCACTGTGTTGCTGGATGGCGCAACTGCGGATCTGATTATCGCCGATACGGACTACTTCACCAGCCTGGGGAGTATCTCGGCGGGGAGCGGGATCTCAACTTCCGCTGATCTTTTTTGGGCCAATCTCTTTGCTACTCCAACCAGTGCCGGTGATACAAGGGTTCGCCTGTATCTTCCGCTCATAACTCGCTAGTCGTAGTGCGCCTTAGCGCGGGCGGACACGTGGGTCCGCTCTGACAGCGTCCATCAGCTTGAGGCGGACCCGCGGGTCCGCCCTTACCGCGTCCAGCAGCTTCGCGGGCGGACACGTGGCTCCACCCTGCAGCCCGCTACGACAGGGTGATCCTGCGTCATTCCCTAGGCTGCAACAGCCGACCGCTAGCCATCGTCGTAATGGCATCAGTTTCAGTCTATCGATACAGGACACGTGATGGATCTTGCGTTCGACAAGAACTCTATCCTAACAATCACCCGACCACATCCCAATCTGCTGCGCTACTATTTGCTTACAGCGCTCCTCTGGGGGCCGCTGTTTCTGATTCCGCTCGTGATCGGCACGCTGCGCTATCGCACGCTGCGCTATCAGTTCAACGAAGAAGGCGTCACAATGCGTTGGGGTGGCTTCACGTACCACGAGGTCAGCCTGACCTGACCTACAACCGCATTCAGGATATTCACCTGCGCAGTAATCTCTTCGAGCGGTGGCTCGGGCTGGCGCGCATCGAGATTCAGACTGCTGGTGGCGGTGGACGCCCCGAAATGACGCTTGAAGGCTTACAAGCCTATGCAGACGTGCGGGACTTTCTCTATGCCTGTGCTCGGCGCGATGATCCGACGAGCTTCACCACACCACAACACGCACTTCCTGCGCACGGACAAACCACAGATAGCACCGATCTCGCTTCGACACTGCGCGAAGTAGCGGCCGAACTGCACCTGATCCGTCAATTGATTGAAGCTGAGCGGCATAAGCCCAAGGAACCGCGATGATGCAGCAGTTCGGCAAAAGGCTTGATGAGCTCCTGATCTTGCGGCCTGATCCGCCGAATACGGCAACCGGCCGTGTCTTCAGACCCACGCATCAGTCATTCCGCTACGAGCTTGTCGGCTGAGCGATTGGCCAAAGCCTCACCCTCTTTTTCCTCATCCTGTTCTTGTTCGGAACGCCTACTGTGGCGGCGTTTGCCTGGACGGGTTGGTCGTGGATCCTTGAATTCGCCTTGCAATGGGCCACCTGGTTTGATCGACTTCTGCTCACATTTGTACCGGATGTGCTTCATGGGCTTATCCCTGTACTTGGTGTGCTTGCCTTCGTAACCCAGATGCTGCTGACCCTCATTGGCGTGTGGGCGAAACAGCGCTATACCTGGCTGGTCGCCGGTGATGAGGGTCTGCGCCTCCATCGCGGGTGGTTCCGCACCCACGATGTGACGATGCGCTACGCCGTAGTGCAGCAGGTGCATCTGCGTCAGGGGCCGCTGCAACGCCTGTTCGGCATCGGCGATATTGAAATCGGCAGTGCATCCAACAGCCGCGATGATGAAGACGAGGGGAGGCGCAAAACACGCCTCCAGAACATCACGCACCCAACCGAACTGCGCGACCTGGTGCGGAGTCGGGCTGAGGCAACCCACCGTGGGTCGGCTCCGCCGGCCACAGAAGCCACCTCTGCAGCCGCTGTTGAACTTTTGCAAGCGGCGCGTGGGTTACACTTAGTGTTAGCCCAACAAGACGCTGCCGAACGCGACCCAGCAGTTGAATAGCGACTTCGTGAATGAGCCGTGGCTTGAACGTGCGGAGGCAGGTGGGTGAGCAGGCGGCGGCGGTAGCGCAGGATGCACAATCCTACGCCGATCGACGCTTGGCGGGCTACGCTTTCGGCCCGGTGGGCGCTGCCTGATCGGCCCGCGTGATCGGAAGCGCGCCGGCAGACTGCGACCGACGCCCCAGGACGCCAAGGGGCAGGCAGGCACTCAGCATCTGGCGCCGCTGACGGTCATAGGGCATACGAATGATCGTTTCGGCAATGATGCCCGCGAAATAGATCGCGGCAAAGCGCTGTTTCATGGCTCGCCTCTACCTTGGATGGTACGTTGCAATGCGGCGAAGCTACGCCGCAGCGTCCTATAACATCCACTGCGCCCCTTGTGGGCGTGCGGCGCGCCGCCCCACGCCAAGCGGATGGCTCAAGCGTTATGCGCGCCGCTGTAATACGCTACCTGTGTCCGCTTCCGCGTTCGTGCAGCGTGCGTGCGATCTGGCTCAGTTGCAGCCCGTGGGCGACGGCGATATCCGTGGCATAGCTGCGGCCATCGGGCACGCCCGGCGTGATCTTGTAGGTGCGTAGTGCTTCGCTCGCTGCGCTCCCCACGGCGCCCGCCACCAGGCAGGCGATCCGGCTTTCGCCCGCAACCGCATCGTTCAGCGCCGCAGCTTCGTGGGCCAACTCGTGCAGATGGGTGACGAGCAGCGCCCGCGCGCCGAGGAGGCGTAGCCCACACAGCACGTCGCGGGCGATCATCAGCGCTTCACGCGGGCTGGTGCTGCCCAGCGGCTCGTTCAGGAGTACCAGGCTTTGGGCCGTCGCTTTGCGGAAGATCGCCGCCAGTTGAGCGGCCTCCTCATCGAGCCGGCCCATGCCGATCTGGGCTTGCTCGGCGGCGGGGAAGAGGGTGTAGATCGCATCGATGGGGCTGATCCGCGCCGCAACGGCCGGCACCGGCAACCCGGCCTGTGCCAATACCAGCGCCTGGCCGATCGCACGGGTGTAGGTTGTCTTGCCGCCACGATTGGGGCCGGTCAACACGAAGATGCGGCCCCCCGCGTCGAAGCGGACATCGTTCGCAATCGCGGCCGGCGGCGCACCGGCCTGGGGCGACCGGCCGCGTAAGCGCAGCGCGAGATCGAGGTTATACAGGCCGTCGGCTTCGACCAGGCGTGCATCCGCCGCGGCGATCTCAGGTCGACACAGGGCGTAACCCTCATGTTGCAGGGTACGGATAAGTTGTGCGGCGCCGAGATAAAAGGCGAGTTCGCTTTCCAGCGGAGCCAAAGCCGCGCCGCTGATT
The DNA here is from genome assembly GCA_038247995.1 of Chloroflexales bacterium. Lineage (GTDB taxonomy): Bacteria > Chloroflexota > Chloroflexia > Chloroflexales > Chloroflexaceae > JBBRUG01. The sequence continues at coordinate 14,257 of JBBRUG010000040.1, forward strand.
CGGGCATAACGGGTCAGCGCATTGGCGACTGGGCGCGTGACATCGGCCAGCAATTCGCTCAGGTCGAGGAAGAGCCGCCGGTCGGGGCCGAACGGCTGGCGCTCGCTGGCCTGGCGCAGCGGGGTTAGCCCGGCGCTTCGATCGCGCTCACCGCTGAGCAGTCGGCCGATCAGCGAGCGCGGCCCGCTGAAGCGTTCGCTGTTGACGCTGAGCAGGGTTGCGCTCTCGGGTTGCAGTTGCACGTCGAGATTAATGCCGAGGGTGACGCTGCCGGCCTGTGCGAGGCGCGCCCGCAGTTTGGGCAGTTCGGCGGCGAGGGCTTGGAACTCGGCGCTTGCGCTGGTGGCGGCAAGGTCGGCGCGCAGGGCACGCCAACCAGGAGCGCTCAGCGGCGGGGCAGCGGCATCCAGCGCTCCCAGCAAGCCGGACACCGCGCTGAGGTACGTTTCCAGTTCGGCTACTCGCCCGGCCACCTGGAAGATCGCGGCCTCATCGGCCCAGTGGCTCGTGCCGGCGAACGCAGCCGTGGCGAGCGTCGGCAGCAGCGACTCAAGGGAAGCGGCCAGATCGGGGCGCGTAAGCAGGTCGGCGAGGATCGCCTGGCGGTAACCGATGATCTGCGGATCGGCGCAGAGCGTCGTCAGGGTGGCGCGCACAGCGCCGGCATAACGCGGGCTTAGCGCCAGGGCGCTCACAAGCGCATCCAGCGCCAGATCAGCGGCCCAACGGCCATCCGCAGCGCCCTGGCGACCGTCTCCCTCATGCCACAACAGACTGATCATGCACGTTCAACTAAGCTATTAGCACGCCGATCCGATCATCGGTGCAATGTATTGTTCATTGTACGTTCCGGTGACGGAGGTGGCAAATTGGGGCGTAGCATGCTGCCTGCGTACCTCCTCCGTCAATCAGCCAAGCGCAGAACCAGTTCGGCAGATTCAGGCAGACAGCATACCGAGGGCGCGCGCCGCCTCTACAGCTTCACGGCGGCTATGAATTCCCAACTTATCGTAAATCGTGCTGGTATGCTTGCGCACCGTATTTGGGGTAATCACCAGGCGCTCAGCGATCTCTTTATCCGACCAGCGCTCGGCAAGCAGCGCTAGAATTTCAAGTTCGCGCCGCGTGAGCAGTTCCGGCAACCCAGCCAACTGCACCGACGTTGCACAATGGACATCGGTAAGCGCCGGTGCGGCAAGCGCCAGCACCCGCTCCAGGTAAGCGGTAGCGGAGCGGGGCACACTGAGCTTCTGGATCAGCGGATGGAGCGCCGCGCCGAGATCGCCGAGCGCCCGCACCAGCATGTGTGGCGCAGCCAAGGCAACGGCACGCTGCAAATGGATCAGCGCCGTAGGACGCTGGCCACGCGCTTCGTGCAACAACGCTTGTAAGGCCAGGACGCGCACGAGCAGGCGCACATTATGCAACGCCTCGACTTCGGACAAACACGCCGTAAGAATCGTATCGGCCTTGTTCAAATGCGCTTCCAGGCCGGAGGCAATGAACGCCTGCGCCTGACTAAGACGCGGCGTTTCGAACCACACACTTGGCCCAAGATGAATATCGGGAGCAATCTGCTGCGCCATGTGCATCGCAGCAGCCGGATCACCGCGCAGCAACGCCAGGCGCACAGCGCATCCTAACGCCTGATGCCGAAAAAACGCCCCGCCGATTTCATTAGCCATCTGCAGGGCCGACTGCGCATAGCGTTCTGCATCATCGAGTGCGCCCTGAGCGGCAGCCGTAAGGGCCAGGCCCGCTTCGAGGGCCGCTAGATCGAGATTTACGGCGGCCAGATGAGCACCAATCAGGGTGAGGCCGGGGCGTTGCGCAATGATTGCACTTGGCAAGAGGCGCAGCAAAGCATCCAGGCGCATATTGCTACCGCTGAAGCTCGTTTCACGGATCAGTTGCTGTTCAACCAGTTCAGCGGCGCTGGCTTCTGCGTCAGCGACAAGGTAGAAACGCACAGCTTCTTCACAGAGGTTCTCGGCCGCAAACCACTGCGCGACACGGCGTTGCAGGGCGCGAACGCCATTGCGCCCGACCATAAGCTGCAAGCGCCGCAGCAACAGATCGCGAAAGAGATGATGAAACCGATACCAGCGATCCGCGTGATCAAGCGGAATAAGAAATAGATTGGCCCGACGCATCTGATCGAGCAAGCTTTCCGCATTCAAAAGTGGATCGGGTGCATCGATCAGGGCGGCGCAGACGCTAACGCAGAACCGTTCCGGCACGGCAAGGATCAGCAATGCCTGTTGGAGTGCTTGGGGTTGGCAAGCAAACACTTCGTCGGTAAGATACTCGGCAATATGCTGGGTTGCTGCATTGGTCGGGCGTTCAGACGGCCCTGCATGAACCTGCGACAATGCAGCCAGTTGCAGCGCAATCGGCCAGCCTTCCGTCTGCTGATGCAAAGTGCTCACCAGGGTTGGATCAGGCGAGCCGCCAAGCAAATGATCGAAGAGTACACGGGATTCCGCTTCACTGAAGCGCAGATCGGCAGTGCGCACTTCGGTTATTTGTTGTTCGGCACGCAAGCGCGCCACCTGAAGCGGCGGATCGATGCGGCTGCGGATCACGAGCCGACAATGCGGCGGCGAGTGGCGCAACAGGTACATAACCGCCTGATGCACAGCTTCAGACGTAATCGCGTGGTAGTCATCAAGCACGATCACGAGATCAAACGCAAGCGCATTCAGATCAACGAGTAGCGCCTGAACGAGCACATACAAGGGCGGTGTTTCTGCGGCCAGCAAGAGTGTCGTTGTCGTTGTCAGCGTTTGGGGCGCGATCTGTTCAATTGCGGCCACAAGATAGGCCAGAACCTGCACGCCATCCTGGTCATGCTCATCGAGCGTAAGCCAGACAAACCGCAGCGCAGGCGCGACACTAGGCCGGGTACTGCGTTCGCCATGCGCAAGCCACTGGGCAACCAGCGTAGATTTACCAAAACCAGCCGATGCAATCACAGTGGTGAGCTTTGTCGTGGGCCAACTGCCCAAGCGCTCAAGCAACTGCTCGCGGCGGATCCAGGTTACCCCAGGGTGCGGCGCAACCATTTTGGTTGGCACCAGGAACGATAGCGAAACAGACACAATTATTCCTTAGTATTAGGAATGGCGCACAAACGTCAACTGCGTAAGTCCTACTATACGCGATCCTCCCAATAATTGGGGGCGTAGCCAAGCGGTTGACCAGGTGGATTATGCAGCGGAAGTTCGGGATGCGAAAGCACCTGGAGCAGGATCGGGAAATTCAGGAACTGGGTTGACCCGATCCGGCGTCACTGTCATACTCCTTCCGTCTAGAGCACTGAGCAGCATGACTGAGCCGCAGAGGCCACTGAACCGGGTAGCGCGCTGCGCTCGCGCCTAGTTATGCAGGCGCAATCGATCTGAGCAATGCTGTAGGTGGCCAGACCATCTGAGTAACGCTCCTAGCGCACTATCGATTAAAGGGGTTCGCGATGAGCCGTGTTCGTTTCTTCCTGGCAACCCTCGCAGTTCTTGCGTTGGCCGCCTGCCAAGCGCCCGTGGGAAGCGTGCCGACTCCGGTCACGCTTGAGGCGTCCGCTCCAGCGGCAACCCATACGCCGGAGGCAACAGCAGGATCAGCCACTGCGTCGGTCGGGCCGACAGCAACACCTCTCGCACCGACACCATCTGCGCAGGCGACGCCGACAAGCCCCGCGCAAACGGCGCTCCCGTTTCCCCGCGCGCTTGCGCTGGAGGATCCGCGGCAGGAAGGTGCGGACATTCGGCGTGTGCAGCAGCGCCTCGCCGAACTCGGCTACCGCCAGGTCGGCGCGGTTGACGGTATTTTTGGCCCGGCCACGGAAGCGGCGGTGCGCGCGTTTCAGCAGCAGCAAGGCTTGACGGTTGACGGGATCGTCGGCCCGCAAACCTGGACCAACCTGTTCAGCGCCAATGCCGCCGGCGCGATCCACCCGATCGTCATTGTGGGGCCAAACTGGCTGCTTGGCGCCTCCAGCGCCGCAGGCTGGGTGGCGGGGCCTACGGCTGCGGGCTTGCTCGTCGGCGGCGAGCGGTATCAGGTTGTCGGGGCAGATCCGGCAACCGGCGCACAGCCAGAGCCGGTTGATGTCGACATCTGTCCAGATACATTCAGCGTTGATCTGATCCCCGCCCCGAACGCCCGCCAGACGATCGCCGTAGCAGGCGACTGGGCGCTCACCCCACGGCAGCCGGTCAATGAGGACCCTGCGGCCTATGTACAGGCAGTTGCAACCCTGCTCCAGGCCCGTGGAATTGCTCAGCCGGAGGTTCGCATTACCAGCGTCACGCGGGTCGATCTGGATAACGACGGCAGCAGCGAGATCATTATCAGCGCGTCCCGCGATCGCGACAACACGCTGACGCCCAATGTTGATGCGGGCGACTACTCACTGATCCTGGTTCAACGGACGTTGGGTGATCGGGTTGCCATGGTAGAGGTCGTCGGGGACTACTACCCAGTAACCGAGGAGTTTCTTGCGCCCCAGGTGCACCGGCTGCTGGGCGTGCATGATCTGAACGGTGATGGGGCGATGGAGTTAGTCACTTTCAGCCAGTATTACGAAGGCGCGTCCGCCGCTGCCTACACGGTAAACGGCACAACAGCCGAGGAAGTGCTGACGACCGGCTGTGGCGTATAGGGCAGCGGTGGGGCCTGGGCACTGCGGGCGGGGCATAGGCGCGCAGCGCGGGGTGCTGCTCCAGCACTTGAAGCCTCCTGCTCGGGCCACCAGCTTGCGCTTCCCACCGATCGAGTAGAGCCGTCACCGACACGCTGACCTGAGCGCAGACCCGCCGACCACGCGTGGCGGGCATAAGGGAGGGCTAAACAGTTCGCTCGATCCGGCAATGCCGGGTTGGTTAGTTGCAGAGTGTTTCCTCTGGGTGCGCAAATATATACGCCACGGCATGAGCTGCCCCAGTATACTTAGTGACAGCGGACACTAATTTGTACACATATGTGGGAGGGAAAAATGAACGCTCTGCGCCTCTTTCCGAAGATGGTGATCGCGGTCGGAATTGCATTCGCGCTCGCCGGTGTGGTTGCTGCAGGTGCTGGGATCTATATCCGGACGTTTGTCGGTCAGCAGTTAGCCGTACAGCAGATTACGACCCCCGACGATGCCTCGATCCCGAACGCTCCGGTGACCGGAATCGCCACCGCGCTCAGCATGGCGGACATTATTCAGCACCATGCGGCTGAGAGTTCAAACGGCTTAGCCTATGCGCAGATGGGGCGCTTTGCTGTTGAGGGCGGCGATCCGATCGGCACAAATAACGCAGACGAAGCGTTAACAGACGCCAACGGCAAGCCTGTCGCCAACCAAGCGCGTAACACCCAACTGACGGCTGCCGGCCTGGTGACTTCGCTGAGCGTCTCCGCGATGGCGATCGGCGCCTCGTACGCGGCCATCGCACTCGGCATCGGGTTTACTCTGCTTGGGATTGTGATCGCTGGTCTCGGCTATGCACTCCTGGGCTTGATCACCCCTGAAGTCGCCGCAAAATTCGGATTGAATCCCGTATCCGCATAATCACCCTGCTGCGTACGGCGCAGTACGTGTTCATCGATCCGCCGCCGCCCGGCCCCGTGCAGAGATGCACGGGGCTATCTTTTTGTAGGCCGGCCCACGCGCTTGTGGGCCAACGCTTCACGTTGAGCGCAGTACTTCACGCATCAGTCAAGCGCCCGCCCCGCCGGAATACGATAGCTGTCGTGCCAGGGCCGCAGGCGCTCGAACGCGGCCGCAGCGGCAAACACATCGGCGTCGGCATTGCGGCGGCCGGTGATCTGCATCCCCACCGGTAGGCCGTCCACCAGGCCCGCTGGGATCGCGGCCGACGGGTTTCCCGCGTAGTTGATCAGGTAGGTCATACACCAGCCAATGCGCTCGTCGATCGGCTCGCCATTGATCTGCGCCGGACCGACGGTGTTGCCATCGCTGCGATTAGCGACCGGCATACAGGCCAACGTCGGCGAGATGATCAGGTCGTACTTCTGAAGGGTGCCATTGATCGCATCGTACACTTCCGTCTGGATCGCCTGGTCGCGCATGCGATCAGTGGCCGAGATTGTATCGCCGATCTTCAACCAGTGCTGCATGCCCGGCGGCAGATCATCAGCGTGATCATTGCGAATATCCAGGCCACGGGCCTGCCAATCTGCAAAGAAGATATTGCTGCGCACAATCGCCATCCGGCACCAGAGATCGGATAACTCCTGCTGCGTACGCGTGAGTCCGATCTTCACCTGCGCAACGTGCGCGCCGGCCTCGGTGAAGGCCTGCACAGCCGTGGCTACCGCCTCGGCAACCTGCGCCTCAACCGGGAAGATGTCCCAATCAGGGGTGAAGGCGATCTTCATGCCCCGAATCGAGCGCCGGGTTGCGCCAAGGAAATCAACCGTGTCGGTCAGCGCGGCGGGATCGCGCCAATCGTCGCCGGCGAGCACACTCATTGCCAACGCGGCGTCTTCGACGGTGCGGGTCAGCGGGCCTTCGAAGCGGTAGGGGCCGTTGCCACCGAACGCGTCGGGCCGCGAGACATACGGCACCCGCCCGACCGACGCCTTGTAGCCGAACACGCCGCACCAGGCCGCCGGAATGCGGATCGAGCCGCCGCCGTCGGTGCCATGCGCGAAGGGCACCAGGCCATCGGCGACGGCCGCCGCGCTGCCGCCCGAGGAGCCGCCGCTATTCTTGCCGAGTTGAAACGGCGTACTCGTCGGCCCAAACAGTGGGTTATCGGTGCAGCCGCAGAAGCCCAACACCGGGCTGTTCGTCTTGCCGAGCAGAATCGCCCCGCCGCGTTCCATCCGTTCCGCACAGATGCTGTACGTATCAACGACATGGTCTTTGAGAGCGCGGATCCCGCCGAAGGTATTCTTCCAGCCCGGCTTGAACCCGAACAGGTCCTTCATGGCCGTGGGCACGCCGTGGAGCGGGCCAAGTTCAGCGCCGGACAGCAGGGTCTGCGTGGCGGCTTGGGCGCGCTGTCGGGCATCATCAAAGCCCAGAAAGACGAAGGCGTTCAGGCTGGGGTTACGCTGCTCAATCCGGCTGATGCAGGCATCAATCAGCTCAACCGGCGAAAGCCGGCGGCGACGGATCAGGAGGGCCAGTTCAGCCGCCGACATGTAGGCGAGCTCATCGGCGAGTGCCATCAGTAAACCTCCTTGTTTGTGAGGATGCGTAAGCACAGGGAGCTTGCAGTATAGCATAGGGACGCGGCGGAGAAGCCATGACAGCGCGTGCAGTGTGACCGATTAAGGGGTATCAAGGGCGGGGCTTTACCCCTTTCCACTCACCCATTCATCCACTCACCGCAGGCTTTTGCTATAATACCCCATACACTGCATTCGCAATTCTGCATTCGAGCTGCCGATGGATCATGATCAGTTCTCGTTTGATCTCCGCAATGCGCCGAGCCTGAAGCTGCTGCGTCGCGACAATGCCGCCCTGATCATCAGTTTCCTCTATCGCGCCTTCAAGAGCGCCCAGGCGGTGAGCCTCACGCTCAGCGAGATCAGCGACCGGCTCGATAGCTACCTCGAAACGCTCAACGATGATCATCCCGGCCTCTACCCGTTAAGCGCCGCCGCCTACCTTAAGCAGTGGAGCAGCGATGAGTATCAGTTGCTGCGTATCATCACCCGCGGCAACGACGACCCGACGGTGGAGCTTACCGCCGAGGCCGAGCGGGCGATTGGCTGGGTGGAAGAGCGCTACCGGCGCGAGTTCGTCAGCACCGAGTCGCGGCTGCGCTCGATTGTGCGCTTGCTGGAGGAGATTGTTGATCGCAGCACCGCCGATGTGCCGGCGCGACTCCGGCAGCTTGAGGCGCAGCGCGACGCTATTCAGCAGGAGATTGACGCCATCAGCGCTACCGGCCAGGTGCCCCAGGCCAGCAGCACCGAGATCAAGGAGCGCTTTCTGCTCGCCGGCGAGCTCGCCCGCCAGATGCGCCGCGATTTCGCCGAGGTTGATCAGAATTTTCGCGCCATTGCCCGCGCCCTCCAGGAGCGCCAACTCCAGCCTGGTGCCCGCAAGGGCGAACTCGTCGGCTATATGCTCGACGCCGACGCTGAACTGCGCGAGAGCGATCAGGGCCGCAGTTTTTATGCCTTCTGGGAGTTCCTGATGTCGCCCGCACGCCAGGACACGCTGGCCGCTCTGCTCAATGCGATCTATCGCCTACCCGCGCTGGCAGAACTCGCGCCCGACCATCCGCTGCTGCGTCGGCTCACCCGCGCCCTGATCGACGCCGGCGAGAAGATCGTCCAGTCGAATTATCGCCTCGCTGAACAGGTGCGCCGCCTGCTCGACGACCGTACCCTCGCCGAGAGTCGCCGCGCCGCCGAGCTGATTACCGCGATCAAGCAGCAGGCGTTGCGCCATGCCGAACGCCCGCCCGCCGCTGATCCATTCATCGCACTGGAGGGGCCGCCCGAGGTGCAACTGGTGATGGAGCGCCCGCTCTGGGCGCCGCGCGCCGCCGTCCAGATCGCCGTGCAACCCATCCTGGAGGCCTCCGGCGACCTGGGCCTCGAACACTTGCAACTGCTCTATCAGCAGTTTTATGTCGATGAGAGCCTGCTGCGCCGCCGGATCGAGACGTTGCTGGAGGCCCAGCCGAGTTGTACGCTGGGCGAAGTGCTGGAGCGTTTCCCGGCGCAGAAGGGCCTGGCCGAGGTGATCGGTTACCTGGTGATCGCCGCCGGCGATGCGCGCCACGCCATCGATCTCGCCACTCACGACACAATCAGCCTGCCGGGCACCGCCGACGCCGCGCCGCGCCAGTTGCGCCTGCCGCGCGTGGTCTATCGGAGCAGTTATGCACCCTGAGCAGATCGCGCCCTACGCCCCGGCTGTGCTGCGCCTGCTGCAAGGCGTGCTCTACTACGACGACACGACGGCCTGGAACCTGCTGCTGCTGCATCAGGCCGCCGTGCAGGAGCATTTCGCCCGTATCGGCCTGCAACTCTACCTGAACGAGGCCGAGGGCTACGCTTTCCTGCGTCAGCCCGAGCTTGAGCGCGAGGACGGGCCGGCGCTGAACCTGCCGCGCCTGACCCGCCGCGACCGGCTGAGTTATCACCTGACCCTGCTCTGTGTGTTGCTGCGCGAACGTCTCGACCAGTTCGACGCCAGCACGCCCGACTCGGACCGGCTGTTGCTGAATACCGAGGAGTTGCGCGACATGCTGCGGCCCTTCCTACGCGAGCGGAGCAACGAGTTGGTGTTGGTGAGGAAGATCGACGAGACAGTCAATCGCGCCGCCGATCTGGGTTTCTTGCGCCGCCAGACGATCGCCGGCGAAGAACAATGGGAAGTGCGCCGGATCATCAAGGCGCGGATCGACGCCGACCTGCTGGCCGAAATTAAGGAACAATTGGAGCACTATGGCCCAACTGACGCTTGAACAGGCCGAGCGCCCCGCCGAGGGCTTCCGCCTGGATCGGCTGGAAGTATACAACTGGGGCACCTTCAACAGCCAGGTCTGGTCGATTGCGCCCGGCGGCAGCACCGCGCTGCTCACCGGAGCCAACGGCTCAGGCAAATCGACGCTGGTGGATGCGCTGCTGACGCTTTTGGTGCCCAACCAGAAGCGCAATTATAACCAGGCCTCCGGGGCCGATCGCCGCCGCGAGCGCGACGAAAAGAGCTACGTGCGCGGCGCCTACGGCCGGATCAAGGACGAAGAGAATAATCGCGGCATTGTGCAGTATTTGCGCGGCAAGGAACAGTACAGCGCCCTGCTGGCCGCCTTCGCCAACCAGCGCACCGGCCAGGAGTTGAGCCTGGCGCACCTCTTTTACTGGCGCGAAGATGAGTTGAAGAAGCTCTACATCCTCGCCCCGTTCCAGCTCAGCATTGTCGAGCATCTCCAGATCACCGGCAGCCCCGACGAGCTGAAAAAGCGCCTGAAGGGCATGGGCGCCGAGGTGTTCGAGGAGTTCAGTCGTTATAGCCGCGAGCTGATCAAGCGCTTCCGGCTGCGCTCCGACAAGGCGCTCGACCTGTTCAACCAGACCGTCTCGATCAAGGAGATCGGCGGGCTAAATGAGTTTGTGCGCCAACACATGCTGGAGCGCACCGACAGCGCCGAGAAGATCAACCAACTGCGCGAGACCTATCAGAACCTCACCCGCGCCCACGACGCGATCGCCCGCGCCGAGGGCCAGTTGGCGCGTTTGGCGCCCCTGATTGGTGAGGCCGATCAGCACGAGCAGTTGATGGAGCGGATCGGCGAGGCCGAACGCTGCGCCGCCGCCGTGCCGATCTTCTTCGCCCGCCGTAAGGCGACGCTGCTCGCCCAGGCTGTCGCCGCCGCCCAGGCGCGGATCGCCGAACAGCAGCAACAGGCCGCAGCGCTTCAGACCCAGGTCGATGCGTTGCGCAGCCAGGAGCGCGAACTCTACGCGGCGATCACCAACGACCAGGTGGGGCAGCAACTCCAGCAACTCGAAAAAGATCTCGCCTACGCCCGCGAACGCCGCCGCGAGAAACAGCAACGCGCCGAGAAGTACAATGCCGTCACGAAGCGCCTGCAGTTCGCGCCCTACGGCGACCAGGAGAGCTTTTTTGCCACGGCCAAGCAGGCCCGCGAAACGCTCACCCTGATCGATCTCAAGCTCGCCGGGCTAGTGGCCGACCGCGACGCCCAGAAGCAGGTCGAGGGCGGACTGATCGCCCAGTGTCGCACCCTAGCCGACGAACTCGACTCGTTGCGCCGGCGCAAAAGCCGGCTCCCCGCCGACGATCTGCGCATCCGCGCCGCGCTGGCCGACGCGCTTGATCTAGAAGAAGAGGCGTTGCCGTTTATCGGTGAATTGCTCAAGGTGCGCGAAAACGCCGCCGAGTGGGAACCGGCGATCGAACGGCTTTTGGGTAGTTACGGTCGCCAGATGCTCGTGCCGGAGGATCACTACCGCCGCGTAATGGGCTATGTCGATGCGACCAACCTGCGCGGACGGCTGATCTACCATCGCTCCGATCCGCGCCGAGTAGCGCGCAACAGCGGCGGGCTCGACGCCGACGCGCTCTTTCACAAGCTGGAGATCA
>JBBRUG010000041.1:0-25167 GCA_038247995.1 Chloroflexales bacterium
AATGCACCCGCCAAAGTAAGACCAAAAATAGTAGCGACAGCGAGGTTGAAGACCACAGCCGGCGCGATGCCGGTGAGCTTGATCGGCAGCGAGACGAGGTAGAGCCCGTAGTAGTAGTAGTTGATGTAGCCGTCACTGAAGAATGGATCGTAGGGCGGCATCACCGGGCTGCGCAGGATCGCGTTGAGGAAGCCGAACTCCATGGGCTTTTCGCCGCCCCAAACCGGGTGCCAGAGATCGGGGTTCGCGGCGCGGATCGCCACCAGAGCCAGGAACCCGCCCAGAAAGACCACTTCACCGGTAAGTACGGCCCGCCGCCGATCGCGCAGGTTCGCGCCGATCACGGTTAGGCCGTGGCGGATGTGCGCAATAGGATCGCCGAGCGCATCGACAGCCTTAGCCCGGCCAATCTGCCAGAGCAGCGCCGCATTCAGCGCCAGCACAAGCAGCAATCCGCTCACTACGCCCCACAGATCGTACTGCCAGATGCTGAGGCTGGTTGGCAACCAGACTGCATAACCAAGCAATAACAAACCAATGATCCGCGCCCAGGCCAACCCCCCGTCGCGCCAGGCGCCGAAGATACGGTACGCTAACGGCAAGCCCAGCAGCGCCAGGCCATAGCATACGATCAGCCAGAGCAGCGTAGAGAGCGGCGAACTTGTGCGAATCAGCGCATTCCAGGCGTACTCATCGACGGCAGGCAGCATATTTACCGGCGTGGCGAGCAACAATGGCGGCGGCGTGTCGGTTGTGGGCGCAACAACCGGCAGGTCGCTGGTGAGCATTTGCGGCGTGCCGGGGTTCACCACGCGGTAGATCTGCGTCGCGCCCTGACTAAATACTTCCTCCAGCAAGCCATCCTGGGCCATCCTGGGGAACTTGGCCAACCCGAGCGAGTCGTAGGTCATCCGCTCCATACCGCCAACATAAACATACGCTACACCATAACCGCTCAGGCGCTCCAGCGCTGTCGTCGGATCAGGTGTGTTGTAGATCTCGGCAATCGTCTGCTGACGGTAGCTAATCGCCGGGCCGGCATTTACCACATTGCGCTGCTGGATCTGATGCCACTCCCAGCCGAGGATGGTCGGCAGGCCGCTGAACGTAGCCACCCGCCCAGCCCACTGGTACGAGGGGCGATGGGCCTCAACAATTACCGGCGTACCGACAACATTGCGCTGGAGCCAGTTGATCGCTGCGGCATCTTCGCTGAGTGAAAATCCCTGACCGTAGCGCTCGGCGTTGATCGCGCTCATGAAGGCCATACCGTCGAATGTGCGTGGCGCCTCACGATCCCAGCGGTCGGCGATGCGCGCCGGGGTCGCGGTGAGCGGGTAGACCAGTGCAGCAGCGAGCAGGACGCCGATGGTGAGCCGGAGGGCGATCAAGGGCGCGGTGCGCCCAAGCGGCGCGGTGCGCCCAAGCGGCGCGGTGCGCCCAACGTCGGCCCGCAGGCTAGCTCCTGCTGCCTGATCCCTGCTGCCTGATCCCTGCTGCCTGCTGCCTGCTCCACGCCACAACCACGGCACGGCCACTGCAGCACTTAGCGCGAAGAGCGTCCAGGTGTGGATACCGAACTTAAAGACCGTGTTCATCCGCCCGACATCGCCCTGAACCACGACAAATTCAACCAGCAACGCAAGGCCAAGCGCGGCGGCGCTCCAGATGATCGGCAGGAGCAGGCGCGGCGGAGCATTGCGCATCTGCCAAATCAGGATCAGTGCGCCACCAATTAGCGGCAAGAGGAAGAGTGGCGCGGCCCAACCAAACGTGAAACTTGCCAAGCTGATCACAAGCAGACCGATCGCCAGCACCAGAGCGGTAGTTGTCCCAAACTGGCGGCGCAGCAACAGTAAGCCCGCCAGTGTCGTCAGCACAATCCAGTGGCCATACAGGCGGAACACATCCCAGGCCGATGTACGCTCAGCGCCGAGGATCTGGCCGAGCAGCGTAGACGCCAGGCCTTCGCGCAGCAGTGCCGCCCCCGAAGACTCGGTAGCGAAGTTGCTCAGGAAGGGCGCAAAAAACAAGTTACCCAGCAGCAAAACAAGCGCCAGTGGAACTGCTGTCGCCAACCCAAACCGGAGCGCACCGATCAGCGGCGTTTCCCGACGCAGGGCACGCGTTCCACGCCACGCTGCCAACGCCAACGCAACGCCGGTGAGGCCCGCATAGGTCGGATAATCCCAGGTGTTCGTAACCCGGATCGCCCCGGCGAGGAGGGCCATAAAGAAGATAACCGATAGCCGATAGCCGATAGTCGATAGCCGATCATCAATGCCTGAGGGCTGAGGGCTGAAGGTTGATGACTGATCGCCCGTCGATATGCGCTCCGCGCTACTCAGGGGGTTCTCTGATGGCGCCGAAGCGAGCGTCTGAGTCTGAGGACTCCTAAATTCTGACGATCGCACCCACGCAATGCCTAGCCCGAGCAGTGCGAGGCTGAGCGGGATGACGATCATATGAGCGTGCAGATCGGCGAAGAGGAAGGTGAAGAAGGGGAACTCGTTTACCGTACCCGGCACGATGCGCGTCGCGTCCCAAAAGGCCCACTCGGGACGGCCTTGCGGCGCCTGCGCGGCGGCATAACCGTTCACAAACCAGATCGCCTGGGCCAGATTGCCCAGCAGCAACACGAAGATTGGCGCAAGGCCGGCGGAGATCAGGGCGCGGCGCTCGCGGATGGTAGACGAAAGACCACCGACCGCTGACCACCGACCACTGTCCGTCGTCCGTCGTCCGTCGTCTGTTGTCTGTTGTCCGTTGTCCGTTGTCCGTCGTCCGTTGTCTTTCGTCCGTTGTCTTTCGTCCTGGCCACGTCCCGCCAGCAAGTTATACACCACGCCCCATGCGCCAAGTGCTGTCAGGCCGAAGATAGCGGCCACAGCGATGTTATAGCCAATCGCCGGGACAACGGTCGTCAGGTGGATCAGCGCGCCAACCAGCACAAAGCCGAAATAGTAATAATTGATGTAGCCACCGGCATGCCAGGGATCGTAGGGCGGGAAGGCCGTACTCTTGAGCACTGCATTGAGGTAGGCGAAGTCCATGGGCTTTTCCCCGCCACGCGCCGAGTGCCAGAGATCGGGGTTCAGCCAGCGCAACAGTAGGCCAAGCGCAAAGAAGCCGAGGAAGATCAGTTCGGCGCTAAGGATTGCGGTGCGCCGGGTTTGCCAGAAGCCGCGCAAGGTTGCTCGTGTGCGGTAGGCTACCGCCGCCCCGGCGATCAGCAGCGGCGCAGCGCAAAGCCAGAGCGTAGCAGGCGTAAAGGGCGCGAGGCGTAGGCTGCCGAGCAACCAGGCGGCATAGGCGACAACCAACAAGCCCAGGATCTTGGCCAAACTGTAGCCCCGATCGGGCAGCGCGCCAAACACGGGAAAGCATAGGGCGAACACCGCCAGACCAAGCAGTTGCAATACAATGAGCGTAACCAGCGGCGCCAGCGGATTGACCAGACTCGCCGGGTTAAACAGCGCCGACCAGGTGCCGCCTGTAGTGTAGCCCGGCCACTGGCTGTCGGTGATCCGCAGCGCAGTGTTGTTACGGTCGGCAATGACCACCGGCGACTTATAGATCTCGCCCCAGAGCACATCATTGGTAATCAGCGCTTCGGCGCGTTCCCGCGAGTAGGCCGGCGTCTTAGCGAAGATCAGCACGCGCGGATGATCATAGACGCTAAATGCCTCTTCGGCGCGATAGTCGGGAATAGCGATGCCGAGAATACGCGGATAGGAAGTAACCTCGGCGGCCAGTTCAAAGCCCAACTCGCCGCTGAACAACGTGTTGTAATAACGCATCAGCGCCGGGTAGCGCATCGGCAGGCGCGACGTACTATCGTAGACGCGATTTGAGGTGAGGGTGATGTAATCTGCCCGATCGAGTTGATCGAGCAGGCCTTCGTTGGCGCCATCACCGAAATACTTGCGCAACTCGTCTTCAGCGTATGGCGCCGAACTGATGCCCTCGAACGTACTCCCCCAACTCGCCGACGTCACTTGTAGCGGCAGCGGGTCATCCCAGATCTCCGACATCACATACGAGCCGGTAGGCGCATTTGCCGCAAGCCACTGCGCTGCCAGCACCCGCGAGTGCGGCTGGGTGTAGATCCGCGAGAAGGCGTAGGCCCAGCCCAGCGTGGCGATCAGCACGATTGGGAGAAGCATAGCCGATAGCCGATAGCTGAGAACCGACCACCAACCACCGACCACCGACCACTGACTGCTGTCCGTCGTCCGTCGTCCGTCGTCCGTCGTCCGTCGTCCGTCGTCCGTCGTCCGTCGTCCGTCGTCCGTCGTCCGTCGTCCGTCGTCGGCGTATCCCCCTGTCCCCGTGTCCCCCTGCCGCCTGGTACCCGCCTCCCACAGCCGCCACAAACCCCAGGCGGCGAAGATCGTCAGGCTGCCATAAATCGGCAGCAAGTAGCGCATGGTGATCGCGAACTGGCCACCCTGCCAACCAAAATAGAACAGCACCCACGCAAACAACACCCAGGCCGGGCTGAGTAGTGCCGCATTGGCCGGCGTGCGCCCGATGCCAAGTTGGGCAAGTAACCGACGCAGCCCATTCGCACCAAACGCCGCCCAGGCGCCCCAGGCCGCGAGACCCAGCGCCGGGCCCATGCCCCAAAGCACCATGTTTGTCCAGGGAAACATGTACGCCGGGCGATCGACCCATTGCTGCGAGGGCGGAAAATCGACTTCGCCGGACACAAGCGAAGCTACCGTCGTGAGGCTGCCGATGAAGCGCGGATCTGGGCGAATGTCGAAGAAGCCCCAACCTTGAAGAAGATCAATATCTAAGGGGCGCTCGCCGACCATCACCGGCGAACCGGCAATCGATCCGGTAAATGCATCCGGCGACAGCGCACGAAAACCAAAAAGGGTTAACGCACCGGCCAGCACCAGTAGCGGCAATTCGCGGGTGAGGAAGCGATCAAGAACGCTGCTGAGCCAAATGCCTGCGGGCTGCGGTCTGCGGGTTGCGCACTGAGGACTGCGGGCTGAAAACTGAGAACTCCGGGCTGAGAACTGAGAACTCCGGGCTGCGGGCTGCGGGCTGCGGGCTGAGTCTGGTTCGAAATCCTCTGTATTCTGAATCCTGAATTCTGCATTCTGGACAAAGCGTACCGCCGCGATCACCGTGGCGACAATCGCCATCAAGCCAAGCGTGGCCAGGGTAATTCGGCTGGCCATGGCCGCGCCGATACTCAAGCCAATGCCGACGTAGTTCCAGATCGCGCCGCCCTGCGCGATCCGCACTGCCCAGTAGAGCGCCAGTAAGCAAAAGAAGGTCGAAAAGATTGGATCGACAAAAAAATGGGCCTGCTGGATCTGCATGACGGTGATCGCCGCAAAGAATGCTGCCAGCAACCCGGTGCGCACCCCAAACAAGCGGCGCCCAATCAGATAGATCAACACGAGCGAGGCCAGATCAAACACTGCCGCCATGCTGCGCCCGACCTTGACGATCTGGCCATACTCAGTCAGATTACGCCCATCGGGGTTAAAAACCCATTGCAGCGGCGTGAGCTTGGGGAAGGCGCGCTCGGGGTTCGGCACCAGCGGGCCAAAATCGGTGCGCCGCTCATTGGGAAGCTGGGGATCGATCCCGGCCCGCGGCGGCCCATTAATGCTCGGCACCTCGCGCGGCAAAACCGGCTGGCCGTTCCAATCGTTCGGTGTGAGCGCCACAGCGATAGCGCGGGTCAGCATCACCGGCAGGGGGCCATAGGCATAAAAGGGGAACTGGTTGTAGCTGCGCGGGTTCAGCGGCGAGCGCGCCGAATCATAAAATTCGGCCGGGTTGGCCGGCAAGCGCACAGTATGGCTGACATCGGTAAAGAAGCGTTCATCGGGATGCTGGCCGGTGCCCGCGTCCCAAGCGGTGATGCTCAGGGTACGGAAATAGGCGCCTAGAAGCAGGATCAAGAGTAAGATCAGTCGCGGCGCCCATCCAGAGGCCAGAGCAATGATTGTTTTACGTTGTGCAACACCAGACGCATTCGGCAACGGCGTTGAAGATTGGTCGAGTTCCACGTTAATCGGAGCCTATCTTAAGCAGTAAAGCGGTAAAGCGGTATTAGTTGCATGTTTGTTTTTGGTTCCCTGGTTCCCCGGTTCCCCGGTTCTCGGCATCCGCATCATTATACCGGCGCGCTAGAACGTGGGCAAGGTTGCTATACAAAGATTCATCTAGTGCTTGACACATGGCCACGCACCGCCTATGATAGTGTTAGTTATACACTATCTAAGGGGGTGGCACATGGAGGAGCAAGAACAAGCCCATACTTACGACGCAGCTAAATACGATCGCCCCTCAGTGACAATCGATGTGGTGATCTTCACCCTGATCGAACGCGAACTACACGTGCTGCTTGTGCAGCGCAAGCGCTGGCCTTACGAGGGATTCTGGGCCATTCCAGGCGGTTTCATCAATATGGATGAATCGCTGGAGCAGGCCGCCCGGCGTGAACTTGAAGAAGAGACCGGCGTGCGCGACGTCTACCTGGAACAACTGTACACCTTCGGCGACCCGCAACGCGATCCGCGCACGCGAGTGATCAGCGTGGCGTACATGGCTCTCGTACGCGCTGAAGCCCAACACCTGCGCGTCAGCGATGAAAGCCATGCCGTGCGCTGGTTCCCCGTGCGTGCGCTCCCCGAAGCGCTTGCCTTCGACCACGAGCAGGTTTTGAGTTACGCGATCGGGCGGCTGCGCTCGAAGCTGGAATACACCACCTTGGCGTTTCAGTTGTTGCCTGAACTGTTTTCGATCCTTGAGCTCAAGCATACCTATGAGCAAATCCTGGGCGAAAAACTCGACAAGGGCAACTTCTACCGCAAAATCAAGGAGTCGGGCCTGCTTGAGGAAACCACTCACGTTCGCGAGGGTCGTGGCCGCCCGACGCGGCTGTGGCGCTTTCGCACCGACCGCTCCGGCGACAAGCAGTTTGTCTTTCGCTGGCGCGAGGATCGCGTGGCGCGGTGAGGGCAGAGGATGAGCGACGACGGACGACCGACCACGAACGACCGACCACGGACGACCGACCACGGACGACCGACCACGGACGACCGATGATCAACGATACCCGTAGGGCCAAGACATTCGCCACAATCGGATCGGTTTTTTGATGCGATCATGTGTATGGCGAATGCTTCGCCCTACACCGGTCGATCGTCGGCGGCCGATGAACGATGCCCGGCGGTCGATGACCAACGACCCGTCGTCGAACGCTCAGCCGACGAGATCAAACGCCGTCGGCCAGATGATCCGTCCCGCCGGACGCGCGCCGGCAGCTTGCGCCGCCAGGAGATCGTCGAGAGCGCCGGGAAGAAGCGCACAGGCCATGCCCGCCTCCCAGGCCTGCGCCGTAGCCGTGCCGAGCGCCGCTGCTGAAGCCGAGCGCGGATGCAGCGGTAAGTCCAGCGTCTGCACACCCGCCCGCCGCGCCAACGCGCCTGCGATCGCTTTCGCCGCCGCCGGATCAGCCGCCAGAAATAGTTGCGGCGCGGTAGGCCGATGCGTATGCACCCGCGTATAGCCCACCAGCGCTCCATTACGCAACCAGACGCGGCAGGCCACCGCCGGGTTGGGGCTGAGCCATTCGCGTAGGCCGGCGCCCGGTTGCAGCGCGAAATCCACCCCGCCCTCTTCAGCCAACCAGAGCGCATGCAACGCGGGTTCATCGGCAGCAAGCGGCGCCCGCTCACTCAGATCGACCAGCGGCAGTTCGTTTGCACGCTCGACGCGCAGGCTTGCAGCACCGTGAACCCGCGTCTGGTAGCCGAAACGCGGATAGTAGCGCGCATGGCCAAGCAAGACGCTCAGCGCCGCTCCATGCGCGCGGGCTACCGCGTGGCCCGCCTCAAGCAACGCCCCACCGATCCCTTGCCCCTGGTGCTCCGGTGCAACAGCCAATGGCGCCAGAATCACCGCAGCTACGGCGGCATCGAGCAACCGCAGCATTACTGCTGTGAAATGGCCATAGCCTACAACCTGTCCACCAATCTCGGCTACTAAAGCGAGTTCTGGCCGATACCCGGCGTGCTGACGCAGCAGCGCCACAATCCCCGCTTCATCATAACGCTGATCAAACGCCAGCGTATGCAGGTCAGCGATTACCGCGAAGTCGGCGGGCGTTTCGGGACGGATACTGAGCATCAGGAGCCTCTTCGGTGATGACGAATCCGCAGATTGCGCAGATGCCGCAGATTATACGCGAGGATATGAGGGCCGACCACGAATGCGGCGCAGCGGGCGGCAGATGCAACACTTTACCGCTTCACAGCCACGCCGCACGCTCATCGGCAATAAACTGAGCCAGAGTGATTGTCGGGCGGCCGAGCATGCTGCGCGTCGTAGCGGTAACTGTGGCGGCCAGGCCAAGTCGCGCCGTGGTGTAAATGCCAACCATCACCAGAATGTACGCCCAGGCATCACCCATCGTACGCCGATGGCGCACAAAGCGCAACAGCGACGGACGGCGGTAGACAATCGGGCGACCCAATTCAGCGCTGAGCAGGCGCGCTGCATCATGGTAGCTCAACGCTTCATCGCCGGTAAGTGCATAAGCCTGGCCGATATGCCCTTCCTCGGTGAGCGTCCGGGCAGCCACAGCGGCAATATCGCGCACGTCGATGAAGCTGGTACGGCCATTGCCTGCCGGCACAATGATCTCGCTCTGGCGGCGAATCTCATCCCGATGCGTCGTACTGAGGTTCTGCATAAAAAAGCTGGGGCGTACAAACGTCCAGCCCAGGCCCGACTGTTCCAGATAGCGCTCGACGGCATAATGCGGCACAACCGAGTTGCGCTCGGCGCCAAGCAAGGAAAGAAAGACAATCTGTTGCACGCCGGCAGTCCGCGCCGCATCGACCAGCGGGTTGAGATAGCGTTTTGTATCGGCAATCGCCGGTGGACGCATCAGGAAGAGGCGTTGCACGCCGGTTAATGCCGGAGCAAAACTTGTTGGGTCGGCAAAGTCGAGGCGTACCGCTTCAGCGCCGGGCCGTGTTGCCTCAGGGCGCGGATTACGCATCCCCAGGCGCACCGATCCACCTTGCGCCAAGAGTTGTTCGGCCAGTGCGGCGCCCACATTTCCGGTCGCACCGGTGATCAAGATAGCATGCAAACGTTATATTCCTTTAGGCAGAAGAACACAGGAACAGAAGAACATAGGAACAGAAGAACATAGGAACAGAAGAACATAGGAACAGAAGAACACAGGAACATAGGAGTGTGTAAGCTGTGCACCTTCCGAGACGCGCTTTATCGCTCTATTGCTCTAGCGCTTCTATAACCAGCAAGCGCTCCAACTCCCGCGCCACGCGGCGCAATGGCTCGCCCGAATGGTAGGTGCGGCTGAGAATGATCCCGCCTTCGATCGTGGCCATGATGAATGTTGCCAGTTCAGCGGCGCGCTCCCCGCTCAGACCATAGGCATCCAGATGCGCAGCAAATGCGCGTTCCAGAAGATCGAATGCTGATCGGCAAGCCGCATTAAGCCGCTCGTTGGTAGTGGCGGTTTCCATCGCCACCGCCGTCAGCGGGCCGCCGGCGCGGAATCCCGAACGCTCGACGAGGTCGGCGATATGCTCGACAAAGCCCCGGAGCGCCTGCGGTAACGGCGCGCCACTCCCCAGGCCGTCGATGATCCGTTGGGCAGTTAACTCACCCGTCCGCGCAATTGCTTCAGCGGCAAGGCCATCTTTACCTTCGGGAAAATGATAATAAAGCGAACCGCGGGGTGCGCCGCTGGTGCTGATGATCTGATTCAGGCCCGTGCCATGAAAGCCCTGCTCTTCAAGCAGGCTGCAGGTGGCGATCAAGATTTGCTCACGGGTGGTGTTCATGACACGATTATACCAATCGGTCTATTTAGTGTCAATAGTTGAGCCGGTTCTGCCCTGCTGCGCCATGAGAAATGAACCCCGACCCCGATAGTGGTATGATTACGCTATCCGTATCCGCGCCAAAAAGCTGAAGGAGCCATGCTCATGCTCACCCGTGCCCAAGCGCTACAGGACGAACTGATTCGGCTACGCCGCGACATTCATGCCCATCCTGAACTGAGCTTTCAGGAGACGCGTACGGCCGGCCTCGTGGCCGACACGCTCGCTGAGATCGGCGGCATCCGCATTCGTACCGGCGTGGGAATCACCGGCGTTGTTGGTGAGATCGGCGACGAGGATGGCCCAACGATTGCGATTCGCGCCGACATGGACGCCCTGCCGATCAACGAAGCGAATGCTGCGCCCTACAACTCGACGAACCCCGGCGTGATGCACGCCTGCGGCCACGACGCGCACACCGCCATGCTGCTCGGCGCGGCGCACCTCTTGCGCGAGCAGTTTGCCGTCCAGGGGCTACGCGGGCGGGTGCGGTTGCTCTTCCAGCCCTCGGAAGAGGCCTGGGACAAAGAAGGCAAGAGCGGCGCGACGCGCATGATCGACGACGGCGCGCTGAAGGATGTCGATGCCGTGATCGCGCTGCACGTCGACTCGCGCAGCCCAGTCGGTACGGTTGCGGTGCGTTCGGGGTTCGTCTCAGCGGCGGTGGACACGTTCCACGGCTGGATCACCGGCACCGGCGGCCACGGCGCCTTTCCGCACGGCGCCACCGACCCAACCTTCATGGCTCTACCGGTGCTAACGGCGTTGCATGGCGTGCGGGCGCGGCGGCTCCACCCGATGGCCGCCGGCGTGGTAAGCGTAGGCATCATCAAGGCCGGTAGCGCCCCAAATGTCATTCCCAGCGAAGTGTACGTCTCCGGCACGATCCGCACCTTCGACGAAGCCGTGCGCAAGCAGATCGCCGAAGAACTGGAAAAAGCCTTCGCAATCGCCCGCGCAATGGGCGGCGACTACCGCTTCGAGATTGACGGGGGCTATATTGCCGGCTGGAACGACGAACGAGTGACGAACTGGATGGACGGCATCGCCCATGAGATGCTCGGCGAGCAGGCGATTATGCGCGACAAAGTCGGCATGGCCGGGGAAGATTTCGCCTACATGTGCCGCCAGGCGCCGGGGGCAATGATTGGCCTGGGTGCAATGCTCGACGATGGGGTCAACCGCGGCCATCACACGCCACTCTTCGATATCGACGAGCGCTGCATGCCGATTGGCGCCGCCCTGGTGGCCGAGGCGGCGGTGCGCTTTCTCAAAGGGGAGTTGAAACTGGAGCAGTAAGACCGGAGGCAGGAGGCAGGAGGCAGGAGGCAGGATAAGTTGCGTATCCTACGTCCTGCTTCCCAGGATCGGAACTTATTCACCGAATGGTTGCAATACCTTGGTGGACATCTCACGGCGCCGCCCGATTGTAAAGTAGGCGATCGGGCCGATGTAGTTCACAAACGCCAGGCCGAACCACAGCTTCTTGGGGCCGCGGATCAACTCGGCGGGGCGGCGGCGCAGATCGAACAGGGTCGCGCCGAGTAACCCCAACTGAAGAATCCCGCCAAGCATAATCAGCGCCCGTTGCAGAACGCTCAAATCGCCCCATCGTTTCTGCTGCATGATTAACCTCCTTCAGGTACGCTAAGAATACCGCGCTATCTGTGCTGCAATATCTATTCCAGTCTACGTGATTCACGTCCAGGTTGTGAGCAGAGATCACATCCCGGCGAGAAGATTAGACGACCAATTGAGCGTGGCGATCCGTCACCATCGGGTGTTCTTCGGCCTGATGAACGCGCCCCACAGCATGTCGAGCGAGCTCTGGCGCGACAACGCCAATGCCGCGATCGCAGCCATCCGCACGACCGGGGCGACCAACAGTTGGGCCCAAAAGGCGTTGGTCGCCCCACCAGTCAATCAATAATTTAGACCGTGATCTGACCATCGCCGTCGCCGGTCCAGTAGGCAATTTCTTTGGCCTGAACCTTCAAGAGCACGATGGCATCGTCATCCGGCCCGTTCGTGAACCAGCGCTCAAGGCCTTTCACCCAGAGTTCGCGCTTTTTGGCCGGATCGATCACAACCTCGGCAACTCCGCTGAGGGCAATAAAGCGAAACTGCTCCGAATCCACATAACTCAGCAGCACCCGCGGATCGAGCTTGATCTCACTGACTGTCCGCGAATCGATCTCGCTAAAAAACCATGCATCGCCGTCGAATTCAACATGGCGGTTGTTTGACATAGGGCGCGCATACATACCCTCGTTGACCGAGAATGTAGTGAACATACAGAAATCGATCTCGCGCATGATTTCTGCAATGTGAACCATTTTGCTAGATTGTGACGCCATTGTGATCCTCCTTCATGCTTCGCTATTAACTACAGGAGAAGCATATACCGCAAGAACTGTGCCGCTGGAATACAACTTCCGGCAAGCATCACGCGTGGCCTGGCACCGTGAAGCTGATAGACGATGTGATGTAAGGGCGGACCCACGTGTCCGCCCCACGTATCGCCTCACGTGTCCGCCCCACGTGTCCGCCTGCCCTAAGACCCACTATCAACTCACTAGCCCGTTGTCGGCAGGCTGACGCGCTTGAAACGCATGCATGGTGCACGTACAATAAGGAGCATTACCCTACCAATTGAGCGTAATCCAATGCCAAAACTAGACGAGCATTATCTGGACCCGCGCCTGGTGGATTTGTACGACATCGAGAACCCCCGCGGCGTCGACACCGATTTTTACCTCCACCTGGCGGCAGAGTTGAATGCGCGCCGCATCATCGACCTGGGATGCGGAACCGGCCTGCTGACCCGCGAATTGGCTACCGCTGATCGCCAGGTGATCGGCGTTGATCCATCGCCCGCGATGCTGGCAGTCGCCCGCCGCCAGCCGGACGCCGAGCGCGTGCAGTGGATCGAAGGTGATGCCGGTGCGCTCGGTACACCCACAGCCGACCTGGCGATTATGACCGGCAATGTGGCCCAGATCTTTCTCGACGACACTGATTGGGCGGCGACACTGAAGGCCATCCACGCCGCACTGCGCCCCGGCGGCTACCTCGCTTTCGAAAGCCGCAACCCGGACGACCGGGCGTGGGAACGCTGGAACCGCGACGCAAGCTATGCGCGCTTCGATTCACTGCACGGGCCGATGGAGTGCTGGGTAGAACTGATCAGTGCAGCCCATGGTCGAGTCCGTTTCGCGGGCCACAACGTCTTCACCAGCACAGGTGAGGTTGTAGTTGCGCCCAGCGAACTGCGCTTTCGCAGCCAGGCCGAGGTAACCGCTTCGTTGCGCAACGCAGGGTTTACCGTCGCGCATGTCTATGGCGATTGGGTACGCGGGCCGTTGGTCAGCACCAGCCGCACAATGGTGTTTGTCGCGCAGAGATTGCGCACAAGCGGGCAACTGCGTAAGTCCTCAGCGTATTCCGTCTTCTGACTACCGGCACACATTAAAGCACTGAGCAACCCAACCGAGCCCCTGAAGGCACTGAACCGTGTGGCTCGCTACGCTCGCGCCGCCTGTAGGTTGGCTCAACCGCTCTGCCCAGCGCTCTAAAGCAAAAACGCCCGCCCCGGCAGATACCGGAATGAGCGTTACACTCTGGCGGGCAGGGAGGGATTCGAACCCTCGACAGCGTTGCCGCTGTACGGCATTTCCAGTGCCGCGCACTAGACCAGACTATGCGACCTGCCCATGTTTCAGGAGTCAGGAGTCAGAAGATCGCGTCTGACGCGCGGCATAGTACCACAGCGCCCAACCCTTTGCAACCTACTTCAGTCCTCAGCCCTCAAAACCCCTCCCATGCCCGTACGGGCGGCTCGTGAGCCGCTCCGACCCGCCTCACGCCCTCACAATCACTCTCTTCCCCGCAAAAACGCCAACCCAAGTGTGAACAAACCTAATACCAGTACTACGCCACCACCTCCGAGCAACAGCGTCGGCACAATGCCGCTCCAACCACCGATGCCTATCGCTATCGCCACCATGCCCATCCCCAGAATCAGCGCGGCAAGCACCAGCGCCACCGCCACCCGGTTGGCCGCGCCGATCAACGCACCCGCTACACGGCGCAACTCTTCTTCGCGTGTCTGCACGCGCAACTCACCGTCAACTAAGCGCGCCAGCGCATCACTTAGTTGTTGGGGCAATTCCAGCGCTAACTGGCCAAAATGGCGTGCGGTGCGCGTGGCCTGAGCGCCCAGGGCCGCAGGCGAGAACTGTTCAGCGATGGCGTGCTGCACATATGGCCGCGCAATTCCGAACACATCCAGGTTAGGGTCAAGTTGCAACCCGACGCCTTCCATCATCATCAGCGCTTTGAGCAGGAGTGCCAACGGGCCGGGCAGGCGAATGTGGTGGCGGCGCAACAAGGCCAGCAGATCTTCGATCGTCTCCTGGGCCGAAATATCGCTCAGCGGCCTGTCGACAAAGCTCTCAGTGAATCGCTCCAGATCGCGCCGCAGCTCGGGCGTCACGTCGCGCCGAGCAAGCACTCCTAACCGTTCAAGCGCCCGCAGCGCGCCTTCATTGTCGCGATCAACTAAGGACGCAAGCAATAACAGCAACCCCTGCGTCGTATCGCGGTCGAGGTTGCCCACTTGCCCAAAGTCGACCACGCCCAGCACCTCGCCTGGCAAGGCGAAGAAATTGCCTGGGTGGGGGTCACTATGAAAGAAGCCATAACTGAAGATCTCTTGCAGGATCAGTTGCATCGAGTTATGCGCCAGGCGGATCCGATCGATGCCTGCCGCTTCCAGTGCCGCTAAGTCGTTGATCTTCGGCCCATAGAGCCGCTCGCTGGTCAGCACCCGCGCATCGGTATATTCCCAATAAACCTTTGGCACATGCATGAAGGCATTAGCGGCAAAAACCGTGCGAAACCGCTCGGCGTTGCGCGCCTCACGCCGGTAGTCGAGCTCGGCACGAATCGTCGCCGAGAACTCCCAGGCCAACTCAACAAAGTTATACCGCGCCGCCAACGCCAACCGCTCTTGGGCCAGCGCGGCTAGGTCGGCGAGAATCGCCAGATCGGTATGAATCCGCCCGGCAATATCGGGGCGCTGCACTTTCACCACCACTTCGGTGCCGTCAGGCAGCGCCGCAGCATGCACCTGGCCCAGTGAAGCAGCCGCAAGCGGTTCGCGATCAAAGCGCGCAAACAGCGTATCGACCGGCCGGCCCAGGCTGGCTTCGATTAGTTCGATCGCCTGCGCACTCGGAAAGGGCGGTACAGTGTCTTGAAGCTTGCTCAGCTCGGTCACAAATTCGGGGGGCAACAGATCGGGGCGTGTGCTTAGCGCCTGGCCAAGCTTGACAAATGTGGGGCCGAGGGCGATGAGTGCTTCACGCAGACGCGCAGCCGTGCCGACCGGGCGCGGTGGCGGCACGCGCAGCACCGCGCGGCGGGGGAGCGAAAGCAGCGAGACCAAGCCAAGCTGTTCGACAAGGTATCCAAAGCCGTGCCGTACCAGCACCTGCGCGATCTCGCGATACCGACCGAGGTAACGGGCCTGACGAACGAGCGGCCACATAAGCTCAGGAGGCAGGCAGCAGGAGCCAGGAAACGGCAACGCCATTCCCTTAGCTCATGCCCACCGGCACGATCAGAAAAAACGCTGATACCACCCTACGAGGTGGGGAATAAAGATCACACAACCAACGATGACGCTGGCAATTGCGCAGATCAGCACCGTACCGGCGGCAACGTCTTTGGCAATTCGTGCCAGCGGATGATAACTACTCGTCGCCACATCTACGGCGGCCTCGATCGCTGTGTTCACCCCTTCAGCAGCCAAAACGAGTGTAATCGTTAGGATGAGCGCCAGCCATTCCCAGCGTGCCAAACCGAGGAACGCACCCAATGCGACGGCACAGGCGCCCACCAGGCAATGGATCTGCGCATTCCGCTGCGTGCGTAATACGTAGCCCACGCCGGAAAATGCATACCGAAAGGAGCTGATCAGCTTCGCAAGCCGATAATCTACCGGCCTGGGCGCAGCCGTCGGCGCATCCTCTTCGGTCGGCAACGATGGCGAGCGACTCATGAGCAAGAAACCTCTACCTCCACATTTGCACTGCGCCCCCCGATTATACACCATCAGCAAGCAGCAAGCAGCAAGCAGCAAGCGGCAGGCGGCAAACGGCAGGCGGCAAGCGCCAAGCGCCAGGCCTGCTGTACGGGCGACCCTCGTGGTCGCCCCACGCCGCGCCGCGCCGCCCCTCATCATCTGCGTCATCTGCATAATCTGCGGATCATGCAGGGCTCAGCTATAATACACCCCAATGAATCGCCTGCGCCATACCCTCCCCGCTCCACTGCTCGCCACACTGGGCTATCTTGTTAGTACATTAGCGTTCTTTTTTCCGGCCCTGCCTTTTCTGAGCGAAGCCCTGCCCGGCGGCCCAGTAGCGGCAATCGACGGCTGGCAGAATGTCTGGCATCTCTGGTGGGCCGAACAGGCCGTGCGCAGCGGCACTAACCCATTCTTCACGCCGCTGCTCTATCACCCCGATGGCGTAAACCTCGCCGTCCACCCGCTCAATCTCAGCAACGGCCTGCTGGTGCTGCCGATTACGGCACTCTTTGGCCCGCTACCGGCCTACAATGTCGCCCTGCTCCTCGCTTTTGTCCTCTCCGGCCTCGGCGCGTACCTGCTCGCCCGCGAGGTTGGGGCGGGGCCGCAGTCCGCCTTTGTGGCCGGGTTGCTATTTAGCTTCGGGCCCTTCCACGCCACCAAAGCCTACGATGGGCAGCTTGAGTGGATCGCGATCCAGTGGGTTCCGCTCTACGTCTGGATGCTGCTGCACACCCTGAACAGCGCCCGCGTGCTGCCCGCCGTCGTCGCCGGGTTGCTCCTGGCCCTCGTCGGCTATACAAGCCTCTACTATCTGATTTTCATGGCCGTACTCAGCCCGCTGCTGGTGCTGCTGCACCTCCCTCCCGCCCCATCGTTCCGCATCCGGATCACTCAACTCGCCCACCTGGCACTCGTACCGCTCGTCGCCATTGTTGCGCTGGCGCCAATTCTGGCCGGCCTCACCACGGCGGTACGTGCCGTTACCGGTAGCGCGGCGCCAGGTTCAAGCGCCATTGATCCCGAGCTGGTGGCCCGCTCCGCCAACCTGCTCGATTTCTGGCTGCCCAGTTATCTGCATCCGCTCTGGGGCGATCTAATCGCTCAACTCGGCCCCTGGCTCCACCCGAACATCGCCGCATGGAACCACGCCCTTGGCTATACGGCGCTCGCCCTTGCCGTCGTCGCCTGCTGCACCGAGTGGCGCCGGGCCTGGCCCTGGCTGGTTATCGCCATCATTGGGCTGTGGCTGGCGCTTGGTCCGTTGCTGAACATCGGCGATCGCCAGTTTGAAGCGCCGATGCTGTATCGTTTGCTCATGGCCATTCCGGGCATGGAGATCGCTCGCCGCCCCGGCCATTTTGTGGTGTTGACCCTGCTCGCCCTCGTGCCGCTCGCTGCCCTTGGTCTGGATGCCCTCCGCCAACGCTACGGCTCAAACGTGCTCGCACTGGCCGTGCTGCTCGCCGCGCTCGAACTCGCCCCGCCGGCCTGGACGCTCCAGCGCAGCATAACCCATCCCGCCTTCAGCGAACTCGCTAGGAGTGACGGCGCAGTGCTCGTACTGCCGATTGACAACGACTCCAGCGCATCACTTACCCAACAGATTGTTCACGGCAGGCCGCTCGTCGGCGGCTTCCTGGCCCGCATCCCGCCCTTCCCCTTCGCCAACGAAACGCCCGGCGTGCGCCAACTCTGGCGGCTTGCCCCCGACGGTGCAGCGCTGGCCGACCCAGCCGGCGGCGCCCCATCCGACGTAATGGCCGCCTACGGTATCCGCGACGTCGTAGTGCGCTGGTCGGAGCTTTCAGCGTCGCAACGCGCAACGGCTCAGGCCGCGATCACCGAAGCGCTTCCCGGCATCAGTCCGAGTTATACCGACGCGGAACTGAGCATCTATCGTTTACCACCGCCGACGCCCGCGCCGCTTGCCTATGTCGCCGGCGGCTGGTACCCGGAGGAGCAAGCAGCGGAACGCCGCTGGCGTTGGATGGGCGCTGAGGCAACGATCGTGCTGATCAATCCCGGCACCACAGCGCTGCCGGTCACCGTGCAGCTTCAAGCCGAAGGGTTCACCGCCGAACGCCCGACCCAGCTCAGCTTGAACGGTGCGCCACTCACAACATGGGCCGTAGCTGCCCAACCGGCTGCCACCACCACATCACTGCGCCTCTTATTACCGCCCGGCCCTAATCGGCTGGTCCTCAATGCACCTACCGCCGCCGACCCCGCAGGCCGCGGGCCGATCAGCATCGCCCTCACGGGGATCACGATAAAGCGCTAAAGCAGCATTTTGTTCTACCGTTCTAGCGCTCCCCAGCCTGTTCCAGCCATACAAACTGATACGAATTCAGCGTCAGCGGCTCCTCAGCCGTCACAACGACCCCGGCATTCAAATCAGCGAAGCGATAGCCCAATCCATGGAGCCGCAGTTGGTTCGGCGGCACTGTTTGGGCGTGCTCACTGAAGTTGGCGATCACCAGAAGGCGATTGCCGCCGCCGTGTCGCACATAACCCAGCAGATGCGGGTTGCCGGTAGCAAATACCGTCAGTTCATTGCCGCCGAACGCGGCCTGGCTCTTTCGCAGCGCAATCAGGCGCAACAACTCGTTGTAGATATAGCCGTTCGGGCTGGCCATATCGTTCCAGCGCCCTTCGTTCGACCAATCAAAGGCGACGCGATGGATCCAACGGCTATCGTCGGCGCGCGCCGGATCGCGCACATACTCATATGCATTAAGCGTACCGACCTCATCGCCAATATAGAGCAACGGCACGCCACCCGCGCTCAAAATGACGCTATGGAGCAACAAAATCCGCCGGATCGCCAGATCAACGAGCAGCGGATTACGCTCCTGGAGCGCCTGCTCTAGCCCCGCAAGCGAG
The DNA here is from genome assembly GCA_038247995.1 of Chloroflexales bacterium. Taxonomy (GTDB): domain Bacteria; phylum Chloroflexota; class Chloroflexia; order Chloroflexales; family Chloroflexaceae; genus JBBRUG01. The sequence goes on from JBBRUG010000041.1 coordinate 18,874, forward strand.
GCGAGCGTCCCAGAAATGCGCGCGTCGCCTGTAGTCGGGTTGGCCTGAAACGGCACGCCGCGGGCGAACGAACCAGGAAATTCGCCGGTATAAAAGGCGTTCAGAAAGCGCCGGTGCCCATGGGGGTCGATCCCGAGCCGCCGCGCCTCGTCGTCGTCGAACGTCCAGCCAATATCGTCGTGGCCACGCAAATAGTTAATCCATGTGCAACCGGCAGCGATACTCCAGCGCGCATGCAGCGCATAGGCCAGCAACTTTACTTCCCGCGTGGCCAGCGCTTCCCAGCACAGCGCCATCAGCAGCGGGTTGTACGAGAGCTGCGCTTCGTGGGGGCTGATATACTTCACCACCTCATCGGGATGTACAATCGCCTCCGACTTAAAGAGCAGCGCCGGCGCCGCGATCCGCGCCATCGCGTTAAACGCCTGGATCAACAAATGCGCCTCGGGTTGGTTCTCACAATCGGTGCCGAGCCGCTTCCAGATAAAAGCCACCGCGTCGAGGCGCAGCACTTCAACGCCGATGTTGGCCAGAAAGAGCATTTCAGCCGCCATCGCCCGAAAGACCGCCGGATTAGCGTAGTTGAGATCCCACTGGAAACTGTTGAACGTCGTCCAAACCCAGCGGCGCATGCCTTCATCCCAGGTGAAACTGCCGCGCCGCACCGTCGGAAAGATCTCGCGCAGCGTTCGATCGTAGGCATCGGGCATGCTGCGGTCGGGGAAGAGCAGGTAGAAATCCTGGTACTCAGAATCACCGATGCGAGCCTGTTGGGCCCAGAAATGCTCATCAGAGGTGTGATTAAAGACAAAATCGACAACCAGGCTGATCCCGCGCCCGCGCAATTCGGTCGCCAGCGCCGCTAATTCATCCATGGTGCCGAGCGCCGGATTCACCATCCGATAGCTGCTTATGGCGTAGCCACCGTCGTTATTGCCCTCGGGGGCGGCAAATAAAGGCATCAGATGGAGGTAAGTTATCCCGAACTGCTCAAGGTAGCTGATGCGCTTACGTAGGCCGGCGAGCGTTGTGCTGAACAGATCAACATAGAGCACTGCGCCCAGCGTACGTGACGACTGATGCCAGAGCGGATCAGCCCCGCGGCGGTCGTCAAGGGCGCGCAGATCGGCGGAGCGTTCGGCCCAACTGCGGGCCGCAACGAGCAGGATCTGCTCCAGATGATAGAAAAAGTCGTACTGCTGACCATACAGCCGCAGCAAGAGCCCAAACAGCCGCCCCCACTCGCGGCTCAGCCGCTGCTCGAAATGCGCCCAGGCCATTGGATCGGCGGCGACCGTTGTTGCCAATGTCTCACGCAGGCGTGGCAACAACCGCTCCAGCGAGCGTGCCGCATGCCCCCGCGTCCACTCGGTCTCGCTCATAATGCTCCCTTGCAAGTGCGGAACCGGTTCCAATTATACGGCATGTGGCGAAAACGCCGTAGGGTCGCAATGAATTGCGATCCTACGGGATCATCCCCCCATCAGTCGGGCTGCAACCTGACGATAGGCGTAGGTAACCGGGTGGGCGGGGAAGCGCAACGCAAAGATCGTTGAACTTGCGAGCGCCATGAGGTCATCGGAGTGGGGAATAACCGCAGCAACGGGGCAATCGTAGGTACGCTCAACCCGCTCACGCACAGCGGCGCTATCGAAGCTGGCCGGCACTTTGTTTACCAGGAGCCACATCCGCGGCACATCGAGTTTTCGGGCCACTTCAACCGTCACCCCGGTGCCCTGATAGTCTTGCTGATCCGGGCGCATGATCACCAGCAGTGTATCGGAGATGGCAATCGAGAGCAGGGTCTCTTCGTTCAAGCCGGGATGAGTATCGATCAGCAGCACATCCAGGCTGAGGGTTTCGATCAGGCGTTGAAACCCATCGTTGAGCAAACCCGGATCGTAGCCGTCGCGCAGCACACGCGCGATCTCGCCGGGGCGCACACTGGAAGGGATAAGCAGCACGCGCCCTGGTACAGCAACGGGCAGTTTCGCGGTAACATCGTAGGCGGCAGCTTCGATCTCGCAGGCGCCCCAGAGGTAATCGTTGAGTGCGTAAGGCAGATGTTCTTCGTCGAGGCCAAACAGCACATGAATGCCGGGCGACTGGATATCGGTATCGACGACGCCCACAGTGTAGCCCTGGCCGGCCAACAGCCCGGCCAGATTAGCGGTTGTATTCGACTTACCGGTTCCGCCGCGGAACGAATGCACCGAGATGATCGTTGCCATAGCTGTGGTTTACCCGGCCTGCGCTTGCAGTTTGCTCACCAGAGCGCTATAGTCGGCCATGGCCTGATCATTGCTCATACCCTTCAGTTTGGCCCAGGTATCATACTTGATCCGACCGGTCATATCGAGAATACCGGGGCGTGCGCCCGACACGTCGCCGGCGCTGGCTTGCTTATAGAGCGCGTATAACTGAAGCAAGGTCTGGTTATCCGGGCGCTGCGGCAACTCTTGCACCGCCTGAGCCGCCTGCTCGAATTGGGCTTTGAGATCGCTCATTGGTATGGCTCCTCGATCATAAATCTTGAAGGCTGAATGCTTTGCATCCTAGCACGTTGACTGTTGGGCTGCAAGCTACACTGTAAGTGCTTTCTCAGCCGCATAGTGCGCAAAACATGCGTTCATTGTGCGTAGGTTACGTGTTCAGATGCCAAATACGCAATTCGCGCAATCCGCACCATGTAACCATCGCCCACCTGTGTTGAGGGAGAGTGCATTTTATGTCAATCCGAACAATCCTCCTGAGCATGCTGCTCGGATTAGTGCTTATCGTCCCGGCATATTCGTCAAACGTGGCCGTCATTCCACCGCCGCCGGAGCTTACGCCCGAGCAGATGGCGATGGTTATCCGCGATCCGTGGTACGAATGCAGTACCGCCGCCGACGGCACCCGCGCACCGCATTATGTCGCCCAGGAGCGCATGGCCCAGGTTCTCGCCGAAACCGGCGTGCGCTGGGTGCGCCTGGAGTTTTTCATCACCGATTTTGAAGACCCCAACGCCGAACTGGCCTGTTACGACGCCTTCATCAACGAACTGGCGCCACGCTACGGGCTAAAAGTCCTCGGCCTGATCGCCTTCGGGATCGTGCCCGGCGTTTACACCCCGCTTGAGGGCGAGCGCGGCCTGATCGCGCCGGTCGATCCCGGTGAGCATCCGGTGTATGGTTTTGCCACCAATAGTTATCTGCGCACCTGGCTCGACAATGCGCGCCGGATTGTGACCCGTTACGGGCCGGCGGTTCAGGCCTACGAGATTCTCAACGAGCAGAATCGGGTGATCGGCGGCGGCGGCGCGGGAATTCCCGCTAGCACAGCAGCCACGCTGCATACCAAGTTCTATCGTTTTGTGAAGCAGGTTGATCGCCAGGCCGACGAAACCTGGCACGACTCAGTGCCGATTCTGATCGGCGGGCTGCATCCGCGCGGCAGCGGCGAGATCAGCGATAAAAACTATGTGAGCGACCGCGCCTACTTGCAGGGTTACTACACCTCAAACGCCTTCACCGGCTTCGCGCAGGCAAATAATGGCCGCTTCCCCACTGAGGGCCTGGCCTACCATCCCTACCCGGTGGAGATCCGCCTCAGCCCGCAGTTCATCGCCGACGATATTACAGTGATCATGCGCCGCATTAGTGCGCTGCGAACGACATTGGAAGCTCTAGGCAACCCCGAATTGCCGATCTGGATCACTGAACTGGGCTACAACGTTGGTTATCGCCAGCAAAATGAGGCCGGCCAGATGAACTTTATGCGCGCCGCCTACACTGCGATCGGCGCACAGCCGCATATGGGGCCGATCTTCTGGTTCAAATACGAGGATTTCCCCGGCGGGCCAACCACCCCCGAAAACTGGGGGATCGTCCGGATACCCTTTACCGTCGATCCCACCGGCGCTTGTCCCGGCGGCGCCTGCTACGACCTCACCGGCGAACCCGCCTTTCGCCGCGGCGCCTATCTGGTCTATCGTGAACTTGCCGGCATTGAGAATGAGCAACTCTTCATTTCGCTCAAAGGCACAGCGCCGCTGCCGACGCCGACACCAATGCCATAACCGATCTACATTATGCAAAGCTGTCAGATCTGGCCAACCTGACAGCTCGCGGATGCAGTTGGGTCACTTCCGAGTTCGTCGGCAGTAGCGTTGGATCAGTCCTGGTCTACGCTTTTGCCGCTTACATTGTCATATGCCCGCGTGCTATAATGCCTGAAAGGCTGGCTATTACGCGGAAGGATCATGACTATGGACAGCACAGCCGCAGCCCAACTGGCCGAACAACTCAACGACGAGCAGGAACGTTTGTGTGAAGTTGTTGCTGTTCGCCTCCTGCGCGCCTTCCCCGAGATCACCCAAACCTTACGCCTTGAAGAAAACCACACTCCGACAACACGTTTACTACACGTTGCTGTTACCCGGCTCTATGAACTCGTACGCGCCATGTTACTGTTCGAGCAACCAACCCTCGCCGATAGCGAACTCCGCTGGGCGCATGGTGTGCTCCCGCGTAGTGGGGTGACGTATGAGCATCAGGCGATGCTGATTGCCCGGTTCTTTGAGGAAGTGGCAACGTTGCCGCTTACCTCCAATGAGCGCCGGGTTGCGCACGAGATCGAGCGCCATATGCTCGCTCAGGTAAACCAGGTCTATCGCCACCACTAAGCGCAATGAGCGCCGGCCGAGCAAGTGATTCCTTGTTGTTCGGGCCAAATCACGTGCAGTACGGCCGGAGGTTCGGTAGCGTTCTACGCAGCGCTGAAGTTTTATACGGCAAAGAAGCCCCACTCAGTTGAGTGGGGCTTCCGTATACCGTTTCGTGTCAGTCGATTTACTGAACCGTGAGCGTACCCTGCATCAGCGGGTAGTGGCCGGGAACGGTGCAGATGTAGAGGTAGGTGCCGGCTGCGGGAGCCGTGAAGCTCACCGACACCGTCTCGCCGCCGTCGGCCAACGGTGTAGAGGCAATGATGTTCGCCCGATCCGCCGGCAGGTACTCGGCGCCGGGGCCGGCCGTGATCCCATCAGCGGCAATCTGCTGCGCAACCGACTCGCCGCCATTCACCAGCACCCAGTTGTGCTGCTGCACTGTCGAACCGTTGGCAAAGGTGATCGTTACTTCCTGGCCGGCCGTTGCGGAAAGGGTTGTCGGCTCGAACGCTAGGCTTTCGCCAGGAGCAGTCAGATCAAATGTTGCTGCACCACTACCACCGGCTGTGGTTCCACCCGTGGTTCCACTACCGCCGCCGCCACAAGCAGCCAGGAATAACGCAACACCCAACAGTACGGCAAGACCGATTCGTCGCAAGCTCATCTTCATGGAGCATTGTCCTTCATGTGTAATTTATCACAAGTTACGCCAAGTCGCATCATTTATACCACCATCTGAGGGGTTGTCAAGTTAGTCCTTGCCACGTACCAGATCAGTATAATCACGAGGTTTTTATGTTGAGCGAATTGGAGATCCGTGATCTCCTCCACACTGTCCGCACGATTGCCGTTGTTGGCCTCAGCGATAATCCCAACCGCGACTCGCACGGTGTTGCGCGTTACTTGCAACGCAACGGCTACCGGATTATCCCAGTAAATCCGCAACTTCATACACCGGTGCTGGGCGAACAGCCATATGCGACGCTACGCGATCTCCCGATGCCGGTTGATCTCGTGAATGTCTTTCGGCGCAGTGAGTTTGTTCCGGAGATCGTGGAAGGGGCTATCGCCATTCAGGCACCGGCGATCTGGATGCAACTCGGCGTGGTCAGCCCAGCCGGCGCAGCGCGCGCAGCAGCGATGGGTCTAGGGGTGGTGATGGATCGCTGCATTGCGATCGAACACCGTCGCTTGATGCGGTAATACGCCGGAAGTCAGAAGTCAGAAATCAGAAGTTGACCTTCGGAATCCTGACCCCTGAATTCTATAGCCTATTCCTCAGCATCCTCGCGCGAAGGGCGGGGGCGTTGGGTGAAGTTGGGCCGCCCGCTTGGGCGACTACGAAAAGCTCGCGGACGACCTTGCGCATCTTTTGCCGACGGCGCCGGCTGTCGCGGTGCCGTATCGCGCTCACTACGCTGCGGCCGGTCATCACGCTGCGGCCGGTCATTCCCACCCTGCGGTCGGTCGTCTCGACGTGGTCGATCAGAACCGCCCTGCGGTCGGTCGTCCCGCCGGGGGTAGCCGCTCCCACCCTGCGGTCGGTCGTCTCGACGTGGTCGATCAGAACCGCCCTGTGGTCGGTCGTCCCGCCGCGGGTAGCCGCTCCCGCCCTGCGGTCGGTCGTCCCGCCGCGGGTAGCC
>JBBRUG010000042.1:0-25083 GCA_038247995.1 Chloroflexales bacterium
CGATGCCACTACCGCGCAGGGCCTCCTGGCCCGTACGCCGGATCCAATGCTCGTGATCTTCGATCCGACTGAAGCTGAAGTCTGGACGATCTGGCGTCAGTTGAAACAGCCGGCGCCGCTGATTGCAATTGTCCAAGATGCCGAAGCGGCTGAAGCAGCACTCGCCCAGGGCGCAACTGCGGTAGTGCAGACCATGGCGAGCCTCGAAGAGTTTACCGACCAACTCTTGCTCCATTTACCACGCCCTGAAATAAGTGAACCCATTCCACAAGCCGATCAGACGGCGATTATTCGGCAGTTGCAAGAGCGCAATCGCCAGCTTGAGCGCGAGGCCAACGAAGACGCGCCGACCGGGCTGTTCAACCGGCGCTACTTCGCCGCCGCCTACCCGGCGCTGGTAGCTGTTGCGCAAGAGCATAACCATTCGATCGCTGTGATTATGGGCGATATCGATCACTTCAAGCAAACGAATGATCGTTACGGCCACCTCCTGGGCAATGAGGTGCTCAAAGTTGTTGCCCAGTATTTACAGGCCGCAGTCAAACCCGGCGATCTCGCAGCACGTTATGGCGGGGAAGAATTTGTTCTGGTGCTGCCTAAGCGCGATCTCGCCGCCGCCGCAAGCATTGCGGAACAACTGCGGATTGCCATTGCCCAGCACAACTGGGGCACACTCCAACATGGCCTGCAAATTACAATCAGCTTTGGCATTGCAGTCGGGCCGCTCGTTGATCCAGCTGCCCTCATTGCCGAAGCCGATCGGCGCCTCTACGCTGCTAAAGCCGCCGGTCGCAACCGCATCTGGGCTAAAGAGGTAGTCTGACAGTCTAGCAGTCTGCAGTTCGACGAAAGACCAATGACCAATGACCAACCTGCGTCCTTCGCCTCACTCCCGCTCTGCCATATACGCATCACGCTGCGCCCGCAGTTGCCTCCAGATCGCCTCAGGAACCTGTGCCTCGACCAGTGCGTGGATTGCCGCCGCACGGCTTTGCTGCCCTTCTACCACAAAATTCGGTAGGGTAATTGTTTGTCCATGAGCGGTAACCTGGAGCGTTGCCGAACTCCCGCCGACCGGCGGCATAGGTTCGGCTTGCCAGCGCTCGCGCAGGACATCCTGAGCGACAAGCGCCGCATACAGCGCTCCGCGCTCCGCGCCGCTAAGCTGAAACGGCTCAACCCAGGTTGGTACATCGGGGCCGGCATAATCGGGTGTAAAGGTAATGTTGCCCGATCCATCGGGGGCAAGCACGATCTGATAGCTATAGTGATAGGGCGGCGGCAGGCTGCCCTCACGCCAGGCGTAGGTGAGCTTAAAATCAGCCGGAGTACCGGTCGGCCCAGATGCTGTACAGGCGTTGAGCAGCAAGCAAAGGAGCAGACAGATCCAGATCCGCAGTACCATAACATTATTCCTAAAATTGTGAGGCTGTTCACACACTGCGCAGTGAATGCGCAGCTGCGCGGAATTGACGCCAGTGACGGGTTAGCGTATACTAATATTTGAACTTCTAGCTTTGTTTATTTGGAGTAGGTCGCAATGGACTTGCAACTCACACCAATAGCTCGGATCACCGCCCAACGCTTCATCGGCCTGTGCGCCGATGGATCACTACGTCTTGTATGGGGCGACGCCGTGTTCCGTATTCCACCCTACGAGTTGCAACATCTTGCAGCGGTTCTTGACGCTTGGGAGCATGAGGAAGAGCCGCCCGGCTTGCGCCGTGGTTACTACCGGCTAATCCACGGTCCTGACGGCGAAATCCAGCTCTGGATGAATAATGCGGCGCTGTGCCTGAGCCGCGCTGAGTTGCGTCTACTCGCCGGGCTGGTGCGGCTGACTGACTCCTGCCTCAGCACGGCCTTATCCAGCGCGGCGTCGCCGCCGTTTAGCCAGGAATATCGCGTACTTGCGACTGTACCACTGCAGCGCGGTTGGATGAACTAAACGGATTGCGTTTTTGAAACAACAGGCCGGATGAGCATTGCTCACCCGGCCTGTTATCGTTTATGCTGTCCGGCAATTGCCTCAGCACACTACCCTAGCGCTGCTCGATGTGCGCCCGCAACAACCAGGCCGCCTTCTCGTGCTTCTCCATCAACCCGGTGAGGAAGTCGCTCGTACCCATATCGTCGTACTGCTCATCGGCGGCGCGTAGATCCTTGCGCAGGTGGCGGATAATCGCCTCGTGATCAGCCAAGAGATTGGCAATCATCGCCCGATCGTCGGGCAGTTCACCTGGGCGCTCGGCCAATGTGGCCAACTGGAGAAATTCGGTCATTGTGCCCGGCGTCGGTGCGCCGATCATCCGAATCCGCTCAGCGATTTCATCGATATCGTCGGCCAGTGCTTCGTACTGATCCTGAAAAAGCGCGTGCAATGGACCAAAGGCCATGCCCACTACATTCCAGTGGTAGTTACGCAGGCGTGTATAAAGTACATGCTCGTCGGCCAGCAGCCGACCCAACAGCGCGACTACCCCCTGCACATTCGCTGCACTCAAGCCAATATCCGGCGTTGCGGCGGTACTAGTGGTACCATTTGTTGTTTTAGTCGTAGTCACAGTGCTCCTCCTTCTTCATCACAGGTTGGTGCACAATCGGCAGATTGATTGTCCTGCCACTCGGGCTTATGAGTAGTAATCCTGATCCGTACTACTTCACGATAGCAGAAACCGTGCCAGCCGTCAACCAGCTTGTGGTGGAGCTGCATCAATCACAAAGTATACGGCGATCAATATTTCGATCCGGCTTGGCCGGCCGCTCTTACGCCCCAGCGTGGTAATGTCGCAGGTAAGCCCGCGCTGGATCGCTGCCCAGACTTGTTGATCCATCAGGATCGCCTCCTGATTTCTGATTTCTGCCGCCTGCCACCTACCGCCTGCCTGCCATTCACCTCACGCCCGTCGCTCAGTAACCACCAGCGCCACGCCCAGCGACGCCACGGCAAGCCCGATCAGCGCCAGCAGGCCAAAGCCCTCGCCAAAGAGCAGATACGCCTCGATCGCTGTGGCGGGCGGCACAAGGTAGAAAAGACTTGTCACCCGCGCCGCCGAACGCTCGCGGATGAGCAACATCAACAGCAGGATCGCCCCCAACGAGAGCACGATTACCAGCCAGCCCATGGCGAAAAACAACTGCGGCGTCCAGCTGATTTCGCGCGTCTCAAAACTGAATGCCACCACGAACATGAGCCCGGCGGCAGCAAGATACTGAATGCTCGTTCCGCTGAGCAGCGGAATACCGGCGCCAAAACGCTTTTGGTAGAGCGTGCCGGCCGTTGTGCTAAACAAGGCCACCGTCGTCGCCGTAAGCGTCGCAACCGTCACCCCGACCGTCGCATTACTGAACCACAACTTCTCGCCTACGACCAGCATCACGCCCACAAAACCCAGACCTAAACCAAACCATTGTCGGCGCCCAACGCGTTCGCCCAGCATGGCGGGAGCGACGATCGCTGTAAGCACCGGTTGCAGGCTCACAATCAGGGCGCTTAACCCGGCGGGCATGCCTCGATCAATGGCAAAGAAAACGCCGCCCAGGTAGCCGCCGTGGAGCAACAAACCTACAACGGCGGCATGCCCGGCATCGGCGCGCCGCTGCGGCCAGGGTGCGCGGAGCACTACGACAATTCCGGCGAGCAGGCTTGCGGCGATCAAGAACCGAATAAGCAAAAATGTGAATGGTTCAATGTACGGCAAGCCGTAACGAGCGCCGATAAAACCCGTACTCCAGAGCAGAACAAAAACCCACGGCGCAGCGGCGACAAACCCAGCGCTGAAGCGGGCGCGATCACGGCCATTTGATTGTTGCATGGATGTCTAGGGCTGAAACAGGATTGAGGATTAGAAGGCTACTTACAGCCAAACCGCACCTACTATAACATCCTTCCGACTTCTGGCCCTCAGCCGAGCACCGCATAGCCAAACACAATGTCAAAGGCGCGACACCAGATCACCACTGAACGATACTGAGCCAGGTCGAGTTCGGCGGGCAGTGCATAATTCTGATTACCCTGATTCCCCTTGAGCGCTTCAAGCTGAAGCCACTCTGTATTACGCAGGCCGTCGCGATCCGGGTTATCGCTGCTGGAGAGCGCTACAAACAGATCGGGGCCATTGTCGGCGCTGAAATCTTCCAGGCGCAAGATCTGGCTGCCGTCGGCGAGTTGGTAGAACGTCGCTGTGCCGGCGGCTGTATCGCCCGGTACACTGCCGGCGACAAAATTCCCTGTACCAAGCGCAATCGGCGCGGGTACAGCGGTCGGTTCCGGCACAGCTGTCGGCGCGGGTTCCGCTGTCGGCTCAACCGTTGCCGTCGGTTCGATTATGGCTGTCGGCTCGGGCGCGGCGGTACTAGCAACTGCCGGCACTGCGGTTGGAACGGGCGGCTCAGTCGGCGCGGGAATACTTGTCGGCGCAGGCACACTCGTCGGCGCAACAGCGGCAACCGGCGCAGCGGTAGGAAAGGCCTCATCGACCGTGCGATCGTAGAATAACGGCGCCGCAAACCAGAAGCCAAACGCGCTCGCAACGACGATCAACCCCGTTAGCGCAATGCTTATCATCTTCCCGCCATTGCTCAGACCCTGCCAACCACCGATCAGACGTTGCATATGCTAAGACTCCTTTGTTGATCACCTGCTGTACCGTCTCGGCGCATTGCATGCTGTTACAGAATCAACAGGCGCCCGACTGGATTACCCAATCGAGCGCCCTGACCCGGCTGTTGCCCCATTACAACGCGCCGGAAACGAACCTGGTGGGGACGGAGGGAGTTGAACCCTCACGCCTTGCGGCACATGATCCTAAGTCATGCGCGTCTGCCATTTCGCCACGTCCCCATGTTGGCGTCGAGTATAACACGCGCTGCCGAGCGTCGCAAGATCAATTCAGCCCGCCGTTCCGCAGGTGGAACGACGGGCCGAATGTCAAAGCGGTTTGGCAGAACGTAGCGTATTGCGTCCTGCCGAACGAACCTTTTACCGCGTGATCAGCGGCAGGTAGAGCTGGCGCGCACCAACCGTGCCGCTCACTGTGAAGCGGAAGTCACTCTCATCCGGGTCGTTGGTGCGGAGGGTTATCTGACCGGAGAGCTCACCCTGACTGCTCGCCTCCATGACCAGCACGAAGGTCGTCGCACCGCCGGGTGCCACCGTATCAGCGGTAATTACGCTCGGGTCGCGGCTGAAACCGGGCGGCACGACGATCGAGTTGATCGCCAGCGGGCTGCCGCCGGTGTTGCGGATGGTAAACGTCGTGCGGAGGTTCCGACCTGCCGATGTTGTGCCCAGGTCAACATTTGCCCCACTGGCCACATTCGCCGTATTCACCGCCACAACGATCTGCGGCGGGAGGTTTTCCACCGTGCCGCTCACGGCGAAGCTGAACGGGTTGGCGGTGGCATCGTTGGTAGTGAAGCTGATATTGCCCCCAAACGTGCCAACCGTCGTCGCCGTCAGGCGCACCACCAGGCTGGTCGTCGCCCCGGGCGCAACTGGGCTGCTGAACGGGGTCACAATCGCGAAGCCGGCCGGTAACGTCGCCCCACTGAGCGTGAGGTTGAGGCCGCCGTCATTGCGGATCGTGAAGGTCTTCTCCACCGGAGTGCCAACCGTCGTTGTGCCGAAGTCTGCACTGCCGGTGCCGTTCGCAATCTGCGTGGCGCCATCGCTGACCACGATCTGCGCCGGCGAAGCCGCCACCGTTGCACTCACCGTGAAGCTGAACGGGTTCTCATCGGTATCGTCGTTCGCAAACGAAACCGCGCCGCTCGGCGTGCCTACGGCAGCGGCGTTGGCCTGGATCGTAAAGTCAACCGATTCGCCATTTTGGAGTGTCCCAGCCGGTGAGCCGCTCACCAGGCTGAAGCCAGTCGGGATTGTCGGCTCCGCAATCTCCAACGCCCGATCACCAATGTTGGTAATCTGGAAGGTGCGCTCCAGCGGTGTGCCCACAATCGTGCTGCCGAAGTCGACACTGCCGCCGTTCACCACTTCGCTCACCGTCGTCGTGTCGAGCACAAACAGTTGATCGGTGGTCGATTCGCTAACCGTACCGCTGAGGCCAAGCTCGAAGGGGCTGTTGGCGTCGTTGCTGGGAATCGTCGCCGTCCCCGCAGTTACACCGATCGTGTTGGCGAGGAACCGCAGCGTGAAGGTTGTCGACTCACCTACGCTGAGGCTCGTATCGCTCGGCGCGGTTTGAAGCGTAAAGCCCGTAGGCACCGTGATCGCGCCGATAGTCAGCGTTTCGTCGCCGTCGTTGGAGATCGTGAAGGTGCGATCGACTGCACTAGTAATCGGCGTTGAACCGAAGTTGACCAGCGCGCCGCTGGAGAAGACGGTTGCGCCTTCAGCCAGGCTAAGTATGGCCGGCTTGGGCGTTGCCGTCGCATTCAATGTGATGCTGAACGGGCTGCTTTCGGGCGCATTGGTGGCGAAACTGAGCGTGCCGGTTGCTGCGCCAAGGGTGGCCGCCGTGAAGGTCAAGCCCAGCGTCGTTGTCGCGCCAGGGGCGAGTACAGTGCTGGCAAAACCACTGCCCAGTGCGAAACCAGCCGGCAGGGTCAGCGAACTGTCATCAATCACTAACGGCGCTTCACCAGGGTTGCTGATCGTGAGCGACTTCGTGAGTGGCGTGTCGCGCGGGGTGCTGCCGAAGTTGACACTACCGCCATTCGGCACAGCAGTGGCGCCATCGGCCATAGCGATGTTGGAGCGGATCTCAACTGAACCAATGTCGCAAATCGGCGTCGTATTACCGTCACCGTCGGCCGGACGGGCCAGGCCGCGCTGATCGACATTTCCCACCGGAGCAGCGGCACAGATCGTATCGTCGGCGGCCTCCACTGCGGGGCTGGTGGGCAGCAGCAAGTGCGTGCGCGTTGCCCCGCCATAGCTACCGAGCGCCGCCAGGCCGATATTTACCGTCACGATGTCGCTCTGGCCGACCGTGCCGATCGTGGTGCTGCCGTTGATCCCGGCGCGCGAACTAATCAGGTTGCTGCTGTTGCCGGCAATCGTGTTCGCGACGCGCGCGCTCAGGTCAGGGAAGATGCCCTGGAAGCCGGGAATATCGGGCGTTACAAGATCCTGGTTGCCGGCGATAATCGAGTTGCGGAAGGTCAGCGCACCGATAGTGCCCGCGTTGTTGTACGCGCCACCGCCATCGCCGCCGAGTTGCACATCGGCATTCGCAATGTTGTTGGTGATCGTTGTATTGCGCACCGTAGTGGCGCCATTGTTGTAGCTACCGCCGCCGTGGCGGCTTGCGCTGTTGCCGGAGAACGTACTGTTCGTAACCGTCGCCGTACCCTCATTGGCGATACCACCGCCATCTTCGCGAACCGCGACATTGTTAGCGATGGTGCTATTGGCGATCGTCACCGTTGCACCAGTGTCAACATAAATGCCGCCGCCAGAGCGGTTGGCCGTATTGCCAATAAGCTCACTGTCTCGGATCGCGGCCGTTGTGCCGGGGCCGCTGTAGATACCGCCGCCAAAAGCGCCATCGATTTCGCCGCCGGTCGTCACGGCGCTGAAGTTATTACTTACGACAATCCCAGTTGCATTCAGCGTGCCCAGGTTGCGGAGGCCGCCACCGTCTGCCGCTGTGCTGCCACCTGTAATCGTGACGCCCGAAATCGTCAGGCCCGCGCCAGACTGGATGTCCATCACCCGATCACGGTCGATGTTCCCATTCGGGAAATTTGCGGCGATGCGCGTCGTTGCGGCACCGGCGCCGACAATTGTGATCGCCTTACCCACAACATCGAGATCGCCACGCACACCGGTGTCATCACCGACGCCGGGGATGGTGAGGTTGTACACACCGGCCGGGAGGGCGATCTCATCGCCGTCCGCAGAATAGAGCAGCGCTTCGCGCAGCGAGATGCCGCTGCCGCCGCCGAGCGAGCCGTTGTCTTCATCGGTAGTAGTAGTTACCGTAATGTCGGCAGTTTGGGCCAGCGAGGAAAGGGTTGCCAGCGGAAGCAAACTAGCCATTAAGGCCAGCGCCATCAACCAGCGGGTCAGGCGGATCCTAGCCGGAAGCGCAGTAATGCTCAGAGCAGAGTGAACGTTGTCGGACGGGGCATGGCCGTGACGCGGTACTGACTCTTGTGCCATACGTTGAGATCTCCTTCGATTAGATTATATTTGGGGGCAGCCGAATAAACGAGTTTGCCCGCAGAGTCAGTATAACAATGTTTTCATCCATTGCGAATGACAAACGAGCTCACTTGTTGCGGATCACTGCGCCAGGTGTGCGTTGCGCCAGCAGGCGCGGTATAATCGCCAAACCCGCTGGAAGAAGTGTCTTGTCAGATTCAGGAGGCCCACCATGCCCTTTGCCCCCGAGGTACTCTCGTTACGTGCCCAGGCCGAACTGCGTAATCGCTGGTTGCGCGAGCGCCTCGAACAGGTACTGCCTGCGCTGATGGCGCGAACCGGCCTCGACATGTGGCTTGTCGTCGCTCGTGAGTACAACGAAGATCCGGTGGTGCTCTCCTTGTTGCCGCAGCCGAATATGTCGGCCCGCCGCCGCACGATCCTGGTCTTCAACCGCCGCCGCGACGGCAGCGTCGAACGACTCACGGTTAGCCGCTACGGCCTCAAAGATGCCCAGAGCGATCTCTACGCCACGGCCTGGAATCCCGACGAAGAGCCGGATCAATATGCCGCCCTCACTCGCCTCGTCGCTGAACGCGATCCGCAATCGATTGGGGTGAATCTGTCGCCCACATTCGCTTTTGGCGACGGCCTCAGCCATAGCGAATATCTGCGCCTCAGTGAAGCCCTTGGCGAACCACTCGCCGGTCGCCTCACCAACGCGGAAAATCTCTGCATCGGCTGGCTTGAGCGCCGGACAGCCGCAGAACTAACCATCTATCCCCAGATCGTCACGCTGGGCCACGACCTCATCCAGATGGCATATTCGCACCAGGTGATCACCCCCGGCGTCACCACCACCGATGACGTGACCTGGTGGATGCGCCAGACGCTCGAAAACCGCGGCTTAACCGCCTGGTTTCAGCCCACAGTCGAAATTCAAGCGCCCGGCCAGCGGTTCGACGCCGAACCGAAGCGTACGCTCATCCAGCCCGGCGATTTGCTGCACTGCGATGTAGGATTCGTCTACCTGGGGCTATGTACCGATCAGCAGCAGCATGCGTATGTGCTGCGTGACGGCGAACGCACCGCCCCAACCGGCCTGACGGCGGCGCTCAAGCAAGGCAATCGCCTGCAAGATATTCTCATGGCGGCAATGCATCCCGGCCGCTCCGGTAACGAAGTGCTGGCGGCGGCACTTGCTCAGGCCCACGAGGAGGGGTTGACGCCAAGTATCTACACGCATCCGCTTGGCTACCACGGCCATGCCGCCGGGCCGACGATCGGCCTCTGGGACCGCCAGAACGGCGTGCCCGGCGATGGCGACTATCCGCTCTTCGACGAAACGGCATATTCAATTGAACTCAATGTACGCTGCCCGGTGGAGGAGTGGGACGGTCAGGAGATCCGTATCGCCCTCGAAGAAGATGCTGTGCTCAGTAGCGGGCGCATGCGCTGGCTCGCCGGGCGTCAGGAAGCGCTGCACTTGATTTGATGCGTGATTGGGCGTGTTGGGCATAATCGGGCGTGATCGGGCGGGCTGCCGCATCCCTTCACGCCTCACCCCGCTCACCTACACCACCCACATCATCCGGCGTAAGCCAGCCGGTGCCGGGAAAAAGCCGGGCCACCTGGGGCGCAAACAATGGCGAGTCGCTTAGCACAGCCTGGGGCGAACCTTCGGCTACCACACCACCGCGCCCCAAAATAATCACCCGATCGGCCACTTCGGCGGCAAATTCAACGTCGTGAGTAACGATCATGATGGCCGTACCTGCGTCACGCCAGCGCCTTAACAGTGCCGCCAGAGCTGCCTTCGCGTTATAGTCGAGGCCGCGCGTCGGCTCGTCGAGCAGCAAGCCACCCGGCCGCGTAATCGTCACGGCGCCGAGCGCAACCCGCTGGCGCTCCCCAACGCTCAGATCGCGAGGATAGCGCTCGGCGTGCCGACTCAGCCCCAGCTGTTCCAGCAATTCAGCCACCGCTTGCGGCGCAGGCGCTTGATTGTGGTTCCGCAGGGTCATGTGCAGTTCATCAGCGACACTGTCGGCAAAAAGCATGCTGTCCGGCTCCTGTGGTAAACACGCCAACTGCCGGCTGATCGCTGCTACATCACGCCCGAGGCTGGGGCGCCCCGCTACCCGTACTTGCCCGTGTGAGGGGCGCAGCAGGCCCACCATGCAGCGTAGCAGCGTGCTCTTGCCCACACCATTACGCCCCATCAGAACCGCAATTTCTCCCGGCCAGACCTTCAGATCAACACCTTGTAACACCGCCGCACCATTGTAGCCCGCCGCCAGATTTTGCACTTCAACGTATGGCTGGTTCGGTGCCGGCGCCACGCTCGGCGGTGCATACACAGGCTGATCGAGCGTCGCCGCAAATGGACGCGCTTCCTTCACACTCAGCGGCAACGGCTGCCAGCCGTAGCTGCGGGCTACGGCAACCACCGGCGGGCACAGCTCGCTTACCGCCATTATCTCGCGAATTGGGCCGATCCGGGCGCTCCCATCGCCGTTCAACTGAATCACCTGATCGACGACCGCAAGCACCCGTTCGATCCGATGTTCAGCCAGCACGATCGTCAGTCCCAGGTCGCTATTGAGCCGCACCAATGCTTGCAGCACCTCATCGGCCGATTGCGGGTCGAGCTGGCTCGTCGGCTCATCCAACACCAACACTGCCGGGCGCAATGCCAATACTGCCGCGATCGCCACGCGCTGCCGTTCGCCACCCGAGAGCGTGTTCAAATCACGATCACGCAGGCGCGCCAGATCGAGCAGATCAAGCGCCTCTTCCACCCGCAGCCGCATCGTCGCCCGCGGCAAGCCGACATGTTCAAGCGCAAACGCAAGCTCATCTTCGACGCGATCGAGCACAAACTGACTCTCCGGGCTTTGGAAGACCATCCCCACCGAACGGCTCATCACGCGTGGGCCAAGCGCAAGCGGATCAAGGCTATTCACCCGTACGCTGCCGCTGATCACGCCACCGCTAAAATGCGGCACAAGCCCATTCAGGCAGCGCAACAGCGTGCTCTTACCGCCGCCCGATGGCCCGATCACCAGGCTGAAACTACCCGCCGGAATGCGCAAACTCACATTGCGCAGGCAGTCTTCTTCGCGATCGGGGTAGCGGTAGGTAAGGTGATCAATTTGAATCATAGTGTCGTCTTTCTAAAGCCACCGGTACCAGCAAACCCAACAATGCCAGGGCGAGTACCGGCTCGAACACGGGCAATTGCAACGCCGGGTAGGGCGTAAAAAAGATGCTTACACGGGGCGCCCAGGGCAACACCATTGCAGCGAGCGCAACGGCGGCGCCGCAGAGCGCCAGCGCATCACGCCAGTGCCAGGCGTGCTGGTGGTAATGGGTACGTGGCACCACGCGTCCGGCGAACCCAAGCGCAGCCACAACAAGCGCCGCGCCGACGCCAATCAACGTCAAGCCCCAACCGCCCAACCCCCACCCAAAGCGCAACAACAACCCGCCGAAGATCGCAGCCAACCCGCCGGCAAGCAACGCCCGCGTATATGGCGGCGGCGGATCGGCGGCGAAACCGCGTGCCGCCAGCGCCTCGGCCAATTGCAACGCGCGCTCCAATCCACCGATCAGCAGCGGCAACAGCAGCGGCAACGTATCCCGCCATGTACGCATCTGGTGGCCGCGTAAGCGTTGGGCCTCACGCACCTGCCGGGCGTGGCGCAAGGTCAGCGGCACGTAGGTTACGGCAATCGTGATCACGACCGCCAGCGGATAAAACGCGCGCGGCGTTAGGCTCAGTAACGCGCCGACCGGCAGCGCAGCGCCAAATACGGCGAAGGCGGCCACCAACCCGCCGAGCACCAGGCCGTTGGTAATGCCGTACACCAGCGCTTCCGCCGTGATCGGCCCACCGAACAGCGGCCACTGCGCCGGCAAGGCAAACAGAATCGTGTCGCCATAATGGGTTGTAAGCGCATTGAATACCCCGCCGAAAGCCACAGCAAGCGCGGCAAAAGCGATCGGGTCGAGCGGCGTGAGTCGCCCCGGCGGGCGTACCTGTTCGGCCGTCAGCGCCAGACCGAACAGCAGCAGCAGCAAATAGAACGGATTGCGGGTCAGCGAGATCACAACCACCGCTGCGCCAAGCCAGATCGCCCAGGTAAACGGGTGCAGGCCCGCTGCGACGCCGTTACTCATCCACGCGTACCTTCTACAGCAGGCTGCATGACGAACACAAACCGGCGCTGGAAACGGCGCAGCGCACGCAAGATCGGCCCGCCGAAGGCGCCCATGAGCAAACCGTTGCCCAGGCTGCCCACCAGATCCCAGCCAAATGACGTAGTCAGATAGAAGGCCAGGTAGCGCTGGAATGTCATCATCGGGCCGATCCCAGCCTGATAGGATTGAGCGAGCGGGCCGCTGGCGAACGGCCAGAACCAGAGATTGATGATCGCGCCATAGCCAAACCCCCACAGTGCGCCGAAGATCGCCAGGATGAACACTTCGCCCCGACCGCCGGGGTTGCCCACCAGCCGCCGGCAGAGCGGCGCCGTCAGCCCCACCCAACCCGCCGTAAGCATCTGGTAGGGCAGCCACGGCCCGACCCCGCCCGTAATCAGCGCCGACACGATCAGGGTCATTGCGCCCATCAGGAAGCCAAACGAGCCCCCGAAGAGATAGCCGCTGAGGATGATCAGCACAAAAATCGGCGAGAAGCCACCTGGACTCGGCAGCGCAATATCGATCAAGCGCAAGATCGCATTCATTGCCACCAGCACGCCCAGCAGCGCCACCAGCAGGGCGTGTTCAGCCGCTCGTTGTGCTTCCAGCAGCAGGGCCACAAAACTTAGTCCCACCAGCACCGTAAGCAAGATCGGCGCATCGTCGGCGCGCGCCGAACCAACCCCGCTTGCCGTAACCGCCGGCAGCCAGAACGGGTAGAGAAATGCGGCAATCCCAATCGCCGTCGTGAGGGCAATAATGACGCCGCTCAACAAACGCTCACGCATCGCCGCGCCTCCTCTGGATGCGTGCGAGCACAATGCCGCCCGCTAAGGCGAAACTGAACACGAGGAACCAGAATGATCCACGCTGCTCCACCTCCGCAGGCGCTGCCTCCGGTTGCGCTTCAGACACGCTGGGCAGAGCGGGCGCTCCGGTTGGCAAGGGCACCTCGGGCGGTTGGGATGCTACCTGGGCATCCACATCGGCGACGGCAACCAGCGGCAAGCGTAACGCCGCAGGGGTCGCTGTCGGCAGAGCGGCACCAGCCGGCGCGATCGTTGGCACGGTCGACGGATCGGGCAACGCGGTTGGGCTAGTCGTCGGGAGACGTGTCGGTTCGGCTGTCGGCAATGCAAGCGTCGGCGCAATGGAAGGCGGCAGTACTTGGACAACGCTGATCGCGGTTGGCGGCACAGTCGGCGCTATGGCTGTCGCCGTCGGTACAGGGGGATCCGTCGGCAGCGGCGTACTCGTGCGCGTCGGCGTGGCCGTACGTGCTGGGGATGTCGGTGGTCGAGCGGGTGGCGTACTGCTTGCAACCGGCATAATCATCGGCGTGGGCGGCGCAACGGCCGAGACCGGCGTCGGCGATGCAGGTTCATCAGTTGGCGTCGGCGTTACGGTAGCCAGTGAAGTTGCAGTGAGCGTTGCCGTAGCGGTTGCCGTGGGTGTTGCCGGCACCGGTGCAGCTACGCTGCACACCTCCTCGAATGGGATGTCTGGCGGCTCAACACCCTGCCCCACCCCGCCCGGCCCCCACGACCAACCCTCCACAGCGCCGGCACGCACCGTGTAGCTGCTCGCACCCTGGTTCGCAAAGACCCAGCCATTGGCGCCAAGATGATAATACGACCAGTAGCGACACGGCTGGCCGGGTGCCAGAGTACACTGACAAAAACAGCCTTCACGCGGATAGTCGCAACCTTCCTGATCGATCTTGCAGACCGCCGATCCGGCGCCGGGGTCGAAGGCGATCGTCACCTGCAGGCCGGAGTTACGCAGCACCTGCTCGCCTGTAGCCGTGCCATCCGCGCCCAGAGCGACACATGCCGTGCGCGTCGTCCCATCACCAAAGCGCACCACCACGCCCGCTTGCGCCGGCGCGGGTTGGGCGGCCCGGCTGCTCAATGGCGCAGGGATCAGCCCGGCCAGCATCGCCAGGCTGATCACTACTACCATATGACGCATCAGCATACCCATCCTAGCCTGCCTTCGCGCCGCGCCCTGAAGGACGTGGCCCATCTCTTGCGCCTATACGCCTGCGGACTGAAGCCCTTGCCGCTTGCCTGCGCGCCGCGCCCTGCCGCCTGACAGACTGCAGCCTGTCGAACTGTAGCCTGTCAGACTGTCTCCTCGCCCTAGCGCGTCGCCAGAGGCAGGTAGAGTCGCAACGGATCAACGGTACTGGTCAGCACGCTGCTTGACGCAAGGCTCGTTCCAGATTGCACGCCATCGGGATCGCTGAAGGTTGTGCGCAATTCATAGCTCTGCAGCGGGCCACTCATGTCCAGCGTCGCGGTGAAGCTGCCCGCACCACGAGCCAGCGTCGCCGTTTGCCAGGCCGTTGCACCAACTGCGCGCCATTCCAGCGCAACCGAGCCGTCATTGTTCATGTCACTGCCGAAGGGCACCGTTACCACAATGCTGTTGCCCCAACGCCCACGCGCCGGCGCAACCACCATCCGATCCGGGTTCGGGCTGCGCGTAACCGGCGTGTAGCTAACCAGCGCCGTGGCGCTCGCCAACGGGTAGGATCGGCCCAGCAGCGCCGGGATCGCCTGCCAGGTCGCCAGATCGTTGCTTGTACCGGGCGTGAAGAACGATCCTTCTTCCCAGGTGTAGGTGAATGGGCCGTCAGGCTTCTGGTAGAGTGCCAGCGCTTCAAAGGGCGAGCGCCCACCTTTACGCCAGTCGTTCGCGACATCCTCGCCGGCGGCAATCAGTCCTTGTAGCGCGTAGGCCGTCGAGTTCGGGTTGCCCCAGCCGCCCAGGGTATCTTGCTGAGCGCGTAAAAAAGCCACAGCCGACTCCAGCGCCGGATTACCGGCAGCAACCCCGGCAGCCCGCAGCGCTTGCAGCGCCAGGCCGGTGGTATCCACACTGCCCCACGCGCCATTTTCAGCTTGTAGGCTAATCAAGTAACTGATCGCCGCCTCAGGCATCGGCTCGCTGGCGGCGGTCAGGCCCAGGATGGCGAAGCTCTGACTGAGCGGTGTCGGCGCACCGCTGCTGAAGCCGCGCACCGCCGTGGTGCTATAGGCACCAGTTGCCGCGATATACGTCGCCTGAAGTTCACGCACCAGATCCAGCGGGTCGCCGCCGACGTCGACGCCGAAGGATCTTGGATCAGCCCCCGCACCGGCAAGCGCCAGGATTGCCTTGCCGGTTTGCGCCGGGAAAAGCGTTCCCGTCACGTCACGGGTATAGTCCAATACTTCGGCAGCCAGAAAATCCAGCGCCGACGCCGCACCGACACTCACCGTCGCTGGGTTGTAGCCTGCCGCACTAAAGGCAAGTACCGCATCAAGCGAACCACCAACGCTCGGGTTGCCGCCGAAGCCCCACGAACCAGCGCCGCCTTGTGTTGCAGCAACATACGCCAGGGCCTGTGCGGCGCGCAGTTCCCGACCCGCCAGCGGCAACGGTGCCCGGGCAAGCCCGGCAATCGCGTGGGCCGTGCCAAGGGCATTGCCGCCAAAGCTGCCGTCCTCGTTCTGGAGCGCCCGCAACGCCGTGAGCGGATCGCCGTTCGCCGTGGCCCAACTAGCCGTGGGATGCGTGAAGCCTACAGCAACCGCAGCCTGGATCACAAACGCCGTTGCATCGGCGCTGGCAATGCCCTCAAATCCCCATGCGCCACTCACTAACTGCTGGCTCCGCAGAAAGGCCAGGCCATCCTGAATCGCGCTATCAGTCGGCGCAATCCCCTGTGCAAGCAGCGCCTGGATCACGATCGCCGTCGTGTCCACATCGCCCCCGAACCCAAAGCCCCAGCCACCGTCCGGCTCTTGCAGATCAAGCAGAAACTGAAGCGCTGCCGGCGGCGCTGCTGTCTGCACGCCCGCCAGGCCCAGCAACACGAATGACTGGCTCAGCGTTCCGGCAGCGCCGCTACTGAAGCCGAGCGACGCGGTGCTACTGTAGGCGCCGGTGGCCGGCTGAAAGGTGCTCGTCAGTGTGCTGATCAGATCGATCGGCTGGCCGGCGTTGGGGTGGCCGGTTGGGTAATTGCCGAAGCCGCTCGGCGTCGCATCACCCGCCGCAACGGCGAGTGCCAGCAACCCGAGACGCCCAGGGAACGCAACATTCGCAAGGTCGTGGGTATAGCTGTAGGCACGGTTTTCCAGATAGTCCAGCGCCGTCTGATTCGTTCCACTGGTGAGCGTATCTACAGGCAAGCGAGCCGCATTGAGCGCCAGCGCCGCCTTGATCGTCGTGAAATCGTCGCTCTGACCGGGCGTAAAACCCTCGAAACCGCCATCGGCGCGCTGCACATTGCGCAAGTAGGCAACCGCAGCGGAAAGCTCCGGCGTATCGACAATCGGGTACGCTGTACGCGGTGTTGTAAAAGCTACCGATGCCGTCGTTTGCGGCGCGGCAAGCAGTGTCGGCGCCAAGGCGGCCACAGCCGTCAGGGTAAGCAGAGCCAGAACCCATGCAATGCAAAACATGCGTAAGGGGCGCATAGTACACTCCTCGTTTATTAGTCGATCACGTGTCCATCATCAGGCCCAAACAACAAACGACCGCCCGACAGGATCGTCGGGCGGTCGCGGTGAGCTGTAACAGTAGGCAAGCCCACGCTGGGGCTATGCTTATGGTTCAGCCATATGGTTCCACCCTCCTTAGGTAGCGCGAAGGAAAGGTCAGAAAAGACAACGGCGCTCGACCTGACTTAGAGCGTTTCAGACGCTCATCACAGTTGCGCGACAGTGTCGGACTCACACCGACTTCGGCTTTTACCCTGGCATCCGGGCCAACGGGACCGCTGCTTGACTGTTATGAACTTAGGACACGTACACTGCGCGACACCTCCGCTGCCTCTGTGCAAGACGCGGTAACTATAGCACCGCCGGCCCATACCGTCAACCGACTACTCAACAACCACGTATGTACTGCGTTCTACCAGCTTGGCCTGCTTTTTGGCCACTACCGAGCGCTGCGCGATCTCGCCGGGATGGCTGAACGGGCGGCGGGCGCTACTTACCACTACAATCGAGAGCGACAACAGCGGAAAACTGGCCGGCTGGCCGCGGCGATCAACCCCGATAATATACCCGCGGTTACGCGCCTCCGGATCGTAGAGGAGCGGCGCTGCTGCATCAAAATTCCGAATAATCTCACGGCATACTCCTTCGACCCGCTCTGGCGTACTGATCACAATAAAATCGTCGCCGCCGATATGCCCAACAAAATCATCGGCATTCCCCACAGCACGAATTGCGTCAATCAGGATCTGCGCCGTGCGCTGGATCACGGCATCGCCTTTGAGGAAGCCATACGCATCGTTATAGGCTTTAAAATTGTCCAGATCGCAATAACAAACCGCAAACGGCGTCTGCTGCTCGATCCGCTGGAGCATCGCCCGCTCGATCGCCAGGTTACCCGGCAGGCGCGTCGATGGGTTAGCGCCGCCCTCACGTTCACTCCGCCGCATCGCCGCCTGCACCCGCGCGCTCAACTCGGCAGCGCTGAACGGCTTGGTGATATAATCGTCGGCGCCAAGTTGCAGGCCGCGGACCTTCTCCGCCGGCGAGTTCAAGGCCGAAAGCAGCAGGATCGGCGTGAGCTGCGTCTGCGGGCGCGCCCGCAATCCACCAAGGACAATAAAGCCATCGAGATCCGGCAGCAAGAGATCGAGCAGCACCAGATCGAACTGGCGTTCACGCACGATCTGCAACGCCGCCGTGCCATTATGCACTGTTGTCGTCAGGTAGCCTTCTTCGCGGAACTGCTGCGCAATCAGTTGGGCGATATCAGGTTCATCATCCACAATCAGTAAGTGCGGCGTACTGCGCCCCTCGCCCTGCGCCTCACTCAGCACCTGTACAATCGCCTCGGCCAGCATCGGCGCAGTTAGCCCGACATCAAGCAACGACCAGTTGTGCGCAACGTCACTCGACATATCCTCAGGCTTGGCAAGCACGACCAATGGCGTTGATTTGGTGTCCGGATCTTCTTGCAGAATCGGCACCGTAATCCGGCTTTGCTCATCGAGCGCAAATTCAAGCACAATTGCCGCCGGGCGTTCACGACGCGCCAGATCCAGGCCGAGTGCTGCGCTGGAGGCTAACAACACCGGCACACCGCGCTCCTCAAGCGTGGCCTCCAATCTATGCCCCAGTTCGGCGCGCGCGATAATCAGCACCGTTCCTGTCGCCGCCGGTACGCTGGCCAGGCCCGGACTATGCTCGGGCGTTGGCACGATCGGCGCAGCTGTTGTCGGCGGGAGCGCCTGGTAGAACGTTGCCACCGGCAGATGGATTTGGATCTGCTGATCGTGTGCGGTAGCGTGATTGATCAGCAGATCACATGTCGCCCGCAGGCGCGCAGTACTGCGCTCCAGGGTCTGCAATAGCTCACTGAGGCGTACATCATCACCCGCACCATACCGCCGACGCAACAAACTTGCCGAACCTTGCAGCGCGGTAAGTGGGGATATGAGCGTATGGATAAAGGCGTCGAGTTCAGGCGGAAGCTGATCCATCGTCGCGCTCATTTCGCTTGATCACATGCATAATCGCGCCGATCAGGCGCTCAGCAGTAATCGGTTTTTCCAGGTAGCCGGCCACCTGAGGGGCGTTGCTCTGAAGTTCACTCCGATCCGCAGGGTCGTTTCCAGTGAGAAAGATCACCGGCAGCGTCTCAGTCAGTGGATTCTGCGCCAGGCGTTGCAGCACCTCATAGCCATTTAGTTCGGGCATTTTTATGTCAAGTAATATCACGTTCGGTTGCTGTTTAGCAGCGAGTTCAAGCGCCTGAAAGCCATCGGCAGCGCCGAGCGCCCGCAACCCGTGGCGCCGTATCAGCCGCACCAATACCGGACGCACGTGTTGATCATCATCAACCACCAACACCAACGGTTGGGGATGCTCCAGCAATTCCTGCGCTTGGACAGCAATCGCGCTTGGTGTCGTCGTACGCGCCAGCTTCACAACATCGTGCGGGGTTACAACCTGCGGGTCGGCAAGAACTAGCACGCCGAGGGCCTGCGTGGCCGGGTCGCTGCGCAAGTTGTTCAGCAATTCTGCTTCCGGGCTTTGGGCGGATCCAACGTCAATTACAACCAGCGCAGCCCCTACACGCGCAACTTCAGTCGGCGTAAGGCGCAGAATCGGCTGCACGGTTCTTCCGGTTGCCTCCAACGCGGCGCGCAGAATCGTCCGCCGGTCTTCATCGGTAGCGATCAAGCCAACCACAACTGGCCGTAGGTGGGCCGCGAGCGCACTAGGATCGGCCAACGGCAGGGTGAAGCTGAAGCTACTGCCTTCTTGAGGCGTACTGATCAGCCAGATTCGCCCGCCGTGTTCCTCTACCAGGGCCTTGCAGATCGACAATCCAAGGCCGGTGCCGCCGGTGTCGCGCGTTGTAGAATTGTCAATTTGTTGAAATTTCTGGAACAAACGATGCTGATCTTCGGCGGCAATACCACGCCCCCAATCGCGCACCGTAAAGGCAATCATTTTACCCTCGTGACGTGCGCTCAACAGCACCTGCTGACCTTGCGGCGAAAACTTAATCGCATTCGACAACAAATTCACCAGAATCTGCACAGCGCGATCGCGATCAGCATAAACATCCGGCAAATCCTGCAGCAAATCAAGTTCAACTTCAATCGCCCGCGTATCCGCGAAGGCGCGCACCTCATCAGCTGCCGATTCACCAAGATCGAATGGCGGATGCGCGGCCCGCTGTAACTGAATGCGCCCCTGCTCGATCCGGGCAACATCGAGCATATCGCTGATCAAGCGGATCAAGCGTTCCGTATTCGAGAGGGAAATACTGAGCAAGGCAGTCGCACGCGGCGGCAGATCACCGCCAATGCCGGTACGCCCCTGCTGTGGCTGGCCAAGAATGAGTTGGAGTGCGCCTTGAATGCTCGTTAGCGGCGTGCGCAGTTCATGCGACACAGTCGCCACAAAATCATTCTTCATGCGTTCCACCTCGCGCTCGCGCGTAATATCGCGGAAAACGAGAATGCGCCCCAGCACCCGTTCGTGCACATCCATCACTGGCGCTGTAAAACACTGGAGTAAGCGCGCCTCAGGCTGAATCAAGCGAAATTCGGCGACAGCGCGTGCTCCTGGCGAGCGCAGTTGGGCGGTAATCCAGCTCGCGAAACGATCGCCATTCTCGAAGATCCGTGCAAGCGCAGCCTGGAGCTGTTCGTAATCACGACCAAGCAGTTCATGCTCACTCAGGCCAAAAAAGAAGCGTGCGCGGCGATTAACCAACATTAGGCGCCAACGCTCATCAAGCATCAGGATCGCATCATTCGTCGCATCGACCACAGCCCGTGTGCGCTCCTGTTCAGCGCGCGTTTGCGCAAAGAGGCGGGCATTCTCGATGGTTACCGCGATCTGACGCGCAACGACTTGTAAGATCCGGATCTGACGCGGCGTAATTGTAGTTCCCGGAATGGCGGTAGCCTGAAAAACACCGGTCAACCAACCACCGGCGAGGAGCGGCACGCTTACTAACTTTGCAATATTCAAGCGTTCCAGAGCAGCATACAGAGCTGGTGCATCGCCCTGCTCAGGCCCAAGCATAAACGCACCAGAGTGCGCGGTTTGGATCGCGAGGCCGAGCGTATGCACTACCAATGGTTCATGCCATAGCACATCGACCTGGGTTCCCATCTGCTCAATTGAGCGCCGGTTTTGCACAGCCGCCACCTGCACAGCCTTATACTCATCGTCGTAGAGCAGAATGGCGCCGCCGCTCAGATCGAGAATCTCCAGTAGCGGACGGATCAGTTTCTGGAGCAATTGATCAAGCACACTACTATAGAGCAAGCCAACGTCGGTGATCGCGTTCACTAAGGCCAAAACCTGATCATCATCAGCCTGGTGATCCAAGGTATCCGGTAGCCAATGCATGAGCGCTTGCACAGCATCGTCGCCTACCTCCGCCATCAACACCGGCCAATCAGGTGGCACTGTCTGCGGCGGCTTCCAGCCCACAATCAGCACGCTGTAGAGCCGTTCACGCACAACGAACGGAATCAGGCCATATTCAAGGGGGCGATCATCGTCGTGCGCCTGACGTAACCAGGGCAATTTGGCGCTTGCCGCCTCACCAGCCAGGCATATCTTCAGTTCTGCCAGCTCAGTGCCTCCCGTCATCCGCTCGGGGAAAACGGCGGAGCCAGAACTCACCGTATAAACTAATTGATCGCCCTGGGCCTGATACATAACCGCCCAGGTGCAACCCAAAAGCGCACTACAGCCTGCTGTAAGCGTATGCAGCACTTCAGTCGTACTGGCAGCCCGATAGATTTGCCGCGTCAGGCGGAGCAGAGGAACGGCTCCTTCGTCGGCCAAGCTGTGCGGCGGAGGAGGAACGTGGGGGCGATCAAGCTGCGTGGGGCTCATCGGTGGTGTCTGTACTTGCGCCGATCATCACGCGGATTCGGGTTGCGAGATGAAAGACATCAAACGGCTTCACAATATAGCCGTGAGCGCCAATCGCTAACCCACGTTGCACCTCCAGTTCTTGCGAACGCGCAGTGAGGAAAATCACTGGCAGGCTCGCTGTCTGGGGGTTAGCTTTCAACTGAGCACACGCGTTGAAGCCATCTACGCGCGGCATCATTACATCCAATAGAACGACATCAAAGTGGTCTTGTGCCAGACAATCCAGAGCAGCCTGACCATCGCCTACCGCAGTAACTTCACAGCCCGCATCTTCCAGGGCCAATCGGGTAATAATCCGAATATCGGGTTCGTCTTCGGCAAGTAAAACTTTCATGGCAACCTCAAGCGTGCCGTGTCGGCGGAGACGTGAGCGCCCCATTTGACCTATGCTCATGTTCTTCCATTAAAGCGAGTTGACGCGCAACCTCTTCAACCGCAATCCGTTGCTTCCGATAAAAATCCGACTCGCTCATGGCCAGACGGTTAGCTACATCACGCACAGTTTTGCGTTGCAGGAAGCGCCCTTCGAGTAAATTGTACAGCAGCCACTCTTGCGCTGATGGATCCAATTGGTCGTCGGGTCGCAAATTACTGATCGCCTGACGGAGCACAGATTGGAGCGCCCGAGTTGAACTACCGCCTTGCCCATCAAGGATGCGTCGAACGGTACGCAGGCCGAGTAGCGGGCTATCAGCGAGTTTCGGCCCACCCCAGAACTGCGTAAGCGCCTCTTTCACCAATTGCGGAAACTCAGGATGTAAGACCACATCACCTTCAGGTGAGCTCAGACTGACCGGGGTTGCCTGTTCTAGGCGTGATGAGAGTTGCTGCAGCGATTGCATTTCCGGGCCAAGCCCACGCAGCGTCGCAAAAAGTTGCTGTTGGATCTCTACTGTAGTCAAAGCTAGTTCCATCTGATGCGCTAGGGTAACGATCAAATTGCGGGCTTTAGGACTCAGATTTTCGTTTTGCTGAAACTGCTCCGTCGGATATGCGACACCAAGAGCGCCAAGGAATTCACCATCAGGGCTGCGCAACGGCAAGAGGCAAAAGCCATTCACACCGAGAAAAGCTTCAGCTGGAGCGACACTCTCCAGGCTGCGGGGCGGAAGTTTGCGGGCCATTTGCACCAACTCCGGTACCGCATGCTCGCCAAGAAACCGCCGCACTACCTGACGTGATCCGCAAACTGCCTTCACACTGAACTGATTATTGCCTTCACCGCGGGCAATGACAAAACCCGTTTCAACCTGCAACGCACCACAAATCGCTACCAGCGAATTCTCCAGCAACGCACGTAAGTCGGCCCGCGTAAAAGTACTACGCGGCAGGTTGCGCAGATAATCGATCTCATCATGATCCTGCGTATAGACAAGCGTATCAAGATACGGCTTCACCCGGCTGATAAACAGCGGCATCAGAACCGTCATAAGCATAACACTAAAGGTAAGTAAGGCATCGCCAGGCAAGCCCAGGCGTCGTTCCAGGGTAGGGACAATCCGAATACACAAGATTATCGCCAAACCAATAAACGGCCCATACAACCACCAGCGCAAAAAATCCTGCTTAATCAAGCGATCGGGCAATAAGACGCCCTGGAAGGCAATACTGTAGGTCATGACTGTAATCATCACCATAACCGTCAGGCTTGCGAGCGCCTGAAAAAGCAAGATAGCACTTGTCGGAACCGAGTCCGGTGCGCCGAGCACAAGGAACGGGAAGACACCGATACCCGGCGCTGCAAACGTAATCCCCAGATACGTCATGCGCCGGCGTTGGGAGGGCGTCAAGGCGCTTCGATACGTCTCAATGATCGCCCCAAAAACCGTTAGCACCCCAATGAGAAAGAAGAGGAAATACGACCAGAACAGCGGGCCGGCTCGGAACTGAGCAATCGGCCCGTTCGGCAGATCGCCGCGCACAATCAGGCCTGTACCCGAAATAACGAGCGCTAGAAAGCCGGCACTCCCGACATAGCCTAAATACACCAACGATCGCGTACGTTGCGCGATCCGCGCATGGCGACCGAGCCTGAGCAATGCATTTGCGAGATGCACGTAGGCAGCAGGAACCAGAGCGATACCAAGCCACTGCACACGGCCAAGAAACGTCAAGGTTTCTTCGCGACTAGCGAGCGGCATGAGCACATCCCCGCTGTAGACAATCACCACAGCAGCGATCAAGACACATAAGGCGCGCGCCACATCGCTACGCCGATTCTGGAGTGGAATGTACGCAAGAAGCGAAAAGCTAACGATCAGTACCGCTGCAGATAGTAACTGGTTCGCTTGCTCAAGAATACTGACCATAGCTAGGTAGAGCAATTGGAGAGGATAGAACTTAGTACTTCAAGGAGAACGAGAAAACTTCACCTTAATATGCATTATACCATACCGATATTTCACGTTTCACCTCACTACCAAGCGATGAACGGAACTATCGATCAGGATGACTGTGCTATAATTTCCCAGACCGATATTACGCTTGAAACCCACAGTGGAGTACAAGCTCGCTATCTACAGGAAGCTCTATGTTCAGCGTACGCAGCATACCAAATCTGCTTGGGCTATTCCGTATCATTACAACACCTCTACTTGTCTGGCTTATTCTCCAAGCACAATCAGCATTCTATATTTGGGCTATTTTACTACTACTAATCATGGCGATTACAGATTTCGCCGATGGGTATGTTGCACGCAAATTAAAAGTCGTTTCACCACTTGGCATATTCCTTGACACAATTAGCGACAAAATCTTCGTTGTCGGTGCGATTATACCCATGGTAGAGGCAGATCTTATTAGTGGATGGGTTGCATTCATAATCATTGTGCGTGAATTTGTTATTTCTGGGTTACGTTCATTTGCCGCTGCTGAGGGCACTGTCATTTCTGCCGGTGCCTTAGGCAAACAAAAGCTGGTCATCCAGGTAACTGCTATTATCTGGCGACTGCTTGCTGCAGCCGCTGAAAGCAGTTCACTAACTATAAATACCTGGCTCATTTCTCTACTAGCGCTCTGGCCGGTTGCAATGGGGCTAGCCGTACTCTGGACGCTTGCCTCCGGCATTGAGTATCTCTGGAAGGCCTGGCCATTACTCCGCACAAGTTGGGCGCCACGCTCATTACACGAGCCAGAATAATCTGCAACTAGCGAATGCAAGGAAACAACACAAAGCCCGTTCGCGTTATGCGAACGGGCTTTGTACATTGGACAGGGTGCGTGGACCTACGTTCCCAGCAGTGAACCGCCAGTAGCATCGGCGCGGCGCTGTTTCACGACCCGGTTCGGGATGGGACGGGGTGGGACCAGCGCGCTCAACACACACCCAGTGGGGAGGGTCCTACCCTC
>JBBRUG010000043.1:0-24893 GCA_038247995.1 Chloroflexales bacterium
AGGTGGAGGGTTTTTGCCGTTGCCCGCACCCCCAACCCCGCTCCCTGCGCGGGAGCGGGGCTTCCGACAGCATCAGGACGCCGAATCTGCGGCGGCTCCCCCTGCTCCACGTGAGGGAGCAGGGGGCTGGGGGGATGCGGAGAATAGCGCATTGGGACGCGATCCTGTAAAAACCCTCCACCTGAGAGAGGAATTCCAGCCCCGCGCAGATCCGGGCGCGCACCGCAGGCGCGTGCTCGCCGATGCCGCCCGCGAACACCAGCGTATCCAGCCCGCTCAGCGCCGCCGCGAATGCGCCAACCCATTTCTTGACTTGGTAGCAAAACAGCGTCACGGCCTCGGCCGCCCGCACGTCCTGCGCCTCGCGCTCAAGCAAGTCGCGCATGTCAGAGCTGGTCTCCGACATGCCGAGCAGCCCGGACTGGAAGTTGACCAGTTCATTGAACTGCTTCGCGCTCATCTGCTCGGTACGCGCCAGGTACCAGACCAGTCCGGGGTCGAGATCGCCGGAGCGCGTGCTCATGGGCACGTCGGCGGTCGGGGTGAAGCTCATGCTCGTGTCAACTGGTTTGCCATCCCGCCCTGCCGCCAGGCTCGCACCATTGCCGAGGTGGGCGAGGATGACCCGGCTGCGGGCCGCGTCTGCGCCGTCCAGGCGGGCCAACTCGCCCATCAGGAACGCATATGACAAGCCGTGAAATCCGTACCGTCGCACCCCCCCCCTGGCCACGTAGCGGCGCGGGATCGGCAGGAGCTGCGCCACACGCGGCAGGTTGTGGTAAAACGCTGTATCGAAGCATGCCACCTGCGGCAGATCAGGGAAGCGCCGATGAAACGCCTCGGTCAGCAAGATCTCCTCGGGCAGATGATCCGGATCGAAGGGGGTGAGTTCTCGTAAGTCCGCGATCATCGCGTCGGTGATCAGCTGTGGTTCGTGGTACGTTGGCCCACCATGCACCACGCGATGCCCCACCGCAGCGAGCGCATCACACTCACTGCACTCCATGATCCAGCCCATCAGCATATCCACCGCCACCCGGTGATCCGGCAGCATCACGGGATGCGAAAAGCTGCCCGCCGGATCGGTGCTCTGCACGCGAAAGGTGGCCCCGGGCAGCCCGATCTGCTCCATCGAGCCAGCCAGCACCGGTCGCAGTGAGGCATCGGCCGTAAAGAGTGCAAACTTGATGCTCGACGAGCCGCCATTGATGGTCAGAATGTGTGTGGTAGCCAGCTTCATCGCGTCTGTATGCTCAGCTTGCGCTGGCGTTGGTCAGCAGCACTTTGAGCACATCCTCCTCGACGGTGCCCAACGCTGTGGTGCGCAGCAGTGGCTTAGCGCGGGCGCCGGTCTATGGTAAGCACCGGGAGCGCTCTGATCTGCTGCTTATTCAGCGTGAGATAGACATTGTCTTTAGTGATGTGATCGATCTGCGCGACAGGAATCATGACTTCGTGATGATCCCAGAAATGCCCGTTCCGCAGGACAACATGGGTAATGCGGCTCTGCTCCTGATCGACCACAAACTCCTCGACCTCGCCAACATGTCCATCAGTCGCGTTGACATGCGCGCCGCGATGGACGGCTAGCTCATTCGGGTCGGTATTCTCCCGGTCGATGCTGACCCCTAAGCGCATGCCCACATACGGCCAGAGCATGACGCCCATGGTATAGCTTGTGATCATGCCTGGCGGAGCTGGGATATAGTGCGCGGACACGAATGGCGGCAGATCCGCAAGTTTGGCGATCGTGCAGCCGAGGCGGATCTGCTCCGCTGTACTCGTGGTTACAAGCTCAACCGGAACCATCCGCGCGACTCCAAGCATGCCCGGCTCGCGCACGACGACATGCGTGATCTGATCGCTGACCGGATTCAGCAGGACTGCGACCGAATGGCCTCCTGGCCCGTCGGTGCAATAAATGGCCGCATTGATTGGGAGATCCATGATCGCTCCTCATATCGTTCTACTCGGGCGTTGTGCCTACCCTGTTGGGCGCTCCAACTTCTGAGATGGGTGACCCCGCTGTGCTCAGTATAGCCCCGTGCAGACCCACTGGTATGAAGGGCCTTCATCTCACCAGATGGTGTCCTTCATACCGCCACGGCGCAGGCCTGATATGCTCGTAGATGGCCATGCCCGGCTCTTGTCGATACCAGCACCGTTGCGAGCGAGGCCTGTGTGAGTGGCACCGTACACAGGGGAAGGCACAATAATGACAAACGATATGACGGCAGCTCCGCCTGAGTGGATCGAGCCGACCTTTCGGGAGTGGGAGTCGGGCGGCTTTGGGCTGGACACGAGCGGGCTGCTTCCCGGCGACCAGCTCGAGCGGCTGTTGATCCCACTGCTGCTGGTGTATCTGTGATTTGTGGCGTTGGGACGATACATCACGCAACGAGGCTGGCGAATGCTGGTGGACGACGGCCCACCACGCGCCCGGAACCGGGCAATGGGGCCTGTTCAAGCGGGGCATGGGCTGGTTCCAACGCAGCGTCGCTTTGGAACTGCCACCACCACCCTTCCTGTTGTATATGTCACCGTGAGGATGGCGTGCCCCGCACGAGGTGATCCCGTTTGAGGGCAGCGCCCCGGCCGGGGGAGTCCAGAGGGGCGGACCGCCGCCCCTTTGGCGCGGGCACGGGGCACAGCCTCGGCGCGGGCACGGGGCGCGCAGCCCCGAAATTGACACAACGCCGCACGCAGTGCTACCCTTTAGCCATGCATCCCAACGGAACAAATTACAATTAAGGGAGAGCTACTCGATGCGGATTGCGATCCTCGGTGTTGGCGGCGTGGGCGGCTACTTTGGAGCGCGCCTCGCAGCGGCGGGCCAGGACGTGCATTTTCTCGCCCGCGGTGTGCATCTCGATGCCATCCGCGCCGTCGGCTTGCGTGTCGAAAGTCCGCTGGGCGATCTGCATATTAACCCCGCCCAGGCTACGGCTGATCCTGCCGCGATTGGGCCGGTCGATCTGGTGCTGGTCGGGGTGAAAACCTGGCAATTAGCGGCGGCGTTGGCATCCGCCCGCCCACTGCTTGGCCCAAACACAGCCGTACTGCCGCTGCTGAACGGCGTCGAGGCGCCGGCGACGATTACTGAAATCCTCGGCGCGCAGTACGCCTTCGGTGGGCTCTGCCGAATCATTGCGATGCTCGTCGGGCCGGGCCATATTCGCCACACCGGGATCGCGCCGGCGATTGTGTTTGGCGAACTGGACGGCCGACAAACTGCTCGCAGCGAAGCGATCCATGCGGCCCTGACGAGTGCCGGCGTGCAGAGTGAGATCACCCTTGATGTGAACCGGGCGCTCTGGGAAAAGTTCATGCTGATCTGCACCTGGAGCGGCCTCGGCGCAATAACGCGCACACCGATCGGGGTTTGGCGCAGCCTGCCCGGCACCCGTGATCTTGCCGAGCGCCTGTTGCACGAAGTAGTGGCGGTCGGGCGCGCCCACGGCGTCGAACTGGACAATACGCAGGCGGCGGCGACGCTGGCCTTCCTCGATGGCGTACCGCCGAGCGGGACAGCTTCGATGCAGCGCGATATTATCGCAGGGTGGCCTTCGGAACTCGAAGCGCAGAGCGGCGCGTTAGTACGCCTCGGGGCCGCAGTTGGCGTGCCAACGCCGGTCAATAGTTTTATCTACCATTCTTTACTGCCCCAAGAACAAGCAGCGCGGGGAATAGTTTGAGCGTCGGGCCGTTCGACGAAGGACGAACGACGAACGACGAACGACGAAAAGCTGAACGGCCAACCACGGACCTCGGTCCTTGGTTCTTGATTAAATTCATCAGATCATCAGATCATCAGATCATCAGATCATCAGATCATCAGACGTTTATTACGCACTACAAAGGGGATGCGCTAATGACCACCGAACGTATCGCGCGGATGACTCAGGCGTTGCAGGATGCCGGCCTGGGCGGGGTTGTGCTGATGCCCGACGCGAATCTGCGCTATCTGACGGGAATGCACTTTCACCCCGGCAAGCGCCTGAACCTAGCGATCTTTCCCGCCGATGGCGCTGCGCCGGCGCTGGTGCTGCCCACAATGGAGCTGAACCAGGCCCGGAACAGCACTGATCTGCCTTTCCGCTTT
This sequence comes from Chloroflexales bacterium, assembly GCA_038247995.1. Lineage (GTDB taxonomy): Bacteria > Chloroflexota > Chloroflexia > Chloroflexales > Chloroflexaceae > JBBRUG01. The sequence continues at coordinate 4,103 of JBBRUG010000043.1, forward strand.
TTCGATTGGGCCGATGCGGATGGCCCCGGCGCCGCCCTGGCTGCTGCGCTGGAAGCCGTGTACAGCCCAGCACTGCACGGGCGTCCACTGGCGATTGAGCATGCCGTGATGCGCGTGGGCGAGTTGCGCGCACTCGAAACGGCAGCCCCCGGTGTGCAAACCGTCGATGCCGGCCCGATCTTTACGCAGTTGCGCCAGGTGAAGGACAGTGCCGAACTAGCGCTGATCGATGCGGCAGTGCGCATGCTTGAAGTAGGTTTACGTAATGCGCTTGGCCAGCTCCGGCCGGGCATGACCGAACGGGCTTTTTCGCGGCTGCTCAGCGAGGCGCTGATTAACGCCGGAGCCGACGCCGAGAGCTTCGATAATCTGGTGGCCTCCGGGCCAAATGGGGCGAACCCGCACCATAACAATGGCGATCGCACCTTCCAGCCCGGCGATCTGGTGATTATCGACTGCGGAGCGCGTTACAAGGGCTATATTTCCGATATTACACGCACAGTGGCGATCGGCGAACCGAGCGCCGAGGCGCGCAACATCTACGATCTGGTGCTTCAGGCCAATACCGCCGGGCGGGCGGCGTGTGATCCCGAAAGCACCGGCGCCGAAGTCGATGCCGCAACCCGCCGGGTGATCGAAGCCGCAGGCTACGGCGCATACTTTATCCATCGCACCGGCCACGGGATCGGGCTGGATGTACACGAGCCGCCGTACATTATGGCCGGCAACGACGCGCCCCTACCGATCGGATCTACCTTTACCGTCGAGCCGGGGATCTATCTGCCAGGCAAATTGGGTGTACGGATTGAAGACAATCTTGTGATCACACCCGACGGTGCGCGCGTGCTGACGAGCTTTCCCCGCGAGTTAATCGTGGTTGCAGCAGAGTAGCTACTCGATACAAGAGCAGCTATTTAATCTGCGGAAATGGGTGGGGAGCGTAGTCGCGCATTGCAGTATTTGCATTTGCTAAAAAAGTGTGTACTATGCATATGAACACTTATCTTTCCATACATGCCCTGCTCATCGTTGGCAAGCGCATTGCGCACGCTCGTGAGTCCTCTGTCATGCCTCTGCTCGCTGTGCTGAAGGTTGGCATCGTCGCCCGCAAAGCTCTCAAGAGAGAGGAAACGTGCACCCATGAATTCACGCAGAACCGTCGGTCGTCTATTCTTGCTCGGTTTGCTCGCCTGTGTCATCGCAGCCGGCGCAGGTGGCCCGGCTCTGGCGCAAACTCCGTCGCGATCCTTGCCGGCTTCACGTGCGGACAGCCGCCTGACAACGCCGCAACGGGCGAATTTCGATCGCGCTAACCTCAACCCGGACCTGTCCAACGCAACGGGCCGCCAACAGGTTGTGATCAGCCTGACCGTAGGCTCGGTCGCGACGGTTGGCGTAGGCGGCGGACAGCAGGAGCGCCGCAACGACGTGACGGCTCAGCAGAATCGGGTGATCGCCCAGATCCAGGCGGTCGATCCAGCGGCGAAGGTGCTGACGCGCCTGCAGATCGCGCTCAATGCCGTGGTGATGGATGTGGACGGCGCCGTGTTGGAGCGGGTCGCGCAGAATGCGGAGATCGCGCGGATCAACCCGGTGATGAACTACGAGCGCGATCTGAGCGACGTTGTGCCGTATATCGGCGCGACGCCCGCCGTCCAGGCGACGGGCTTCGGCGGTGAGGGCGTGCGCGTGGCCGTGCTCGATTCGGGCGTGGACTATATGCACGCGAAGCTCGGCGGCCCCGGCGCAGCGGCGCTCTACGCCCTAGCCTATTGCGGCGATGCGGCGGCAGAGATCGATCCGGCAACCTGCACAGCAGCGAATGAGCCGGCTAACGCGGCCTTCTTCCCGAATGATAAGGTTGTTGGCGGCTATGATTTCGTCGGCGAAGCATGGACCGGCGCCGCCGATAGCCCGCCGCTCGCCCCCGACGCGAACCCGCTCGACTTTGAAGGCCACGGAACGCACGTCGCCGATATCATCGCCGGCCGCGCCTTCCCCGACCCCGAGCGTGTCCGCGTGCGCGCCGTGCATGCCTCGCCCGACGCCCCCGCCGTCGATATTCTGGTGAACGGCGCGCCGGCCTTTGTGAATGTGCCGTTCGGCGCGGTGAGCGACTACGCCACATTGCCGCCCGGCGACTACACTATTCAGGTTGTGCCGACCGGCGCGAGCGCCCCGGTGGTGATCGACGCCGACGTGACGCTTGCGGCAGGCAACGATTACACCGTTGCCGCAACCGATGTGCTGGCGAACATCACGCCGCTGGTGCTGGTGGACGATAACAGCGCGCCGGCGGCTGGCAACGCACATGTGCGCTTTGTGCATGCCTCGCCCGATGCGCCGGCGGTGGATATCGCCGTGGCCGGCGGGCCGGTGCTCTTTGGTGATTACGAATTTGGCGAGTTCAGCCCCTATACGCCCGTGCCTGCCGGTACCTACGATCTTGAGGTGCGCCTGGCCGGTACGAACACGGTCGCCCTGCCGCTGCCCGACATCACGCTGGAGGCCGGCACTGTCTATTCGGCCTTCGCCGCCGGTCTGGTCGGCGACGGTTCGCTTACCGCTCTCTTAAGCGCCGACAATGCGACGTTCGGCGGCGGTGTGGCGCCCGCAGCAGAGATCTATGCCATCAAGGTCTGTTCCGCCGTTTCGCCGTCCTGTAGCGGCGTGGCGCTGCTGCAAGGGTTGGAGTTTGCCGCCGATCCGAACGGCGACGGCGACCCGAGCGACCATGTCGATATTATCAACATGTCGCTGGGTTCCAACTACGGCCAGAACTATTTCGACGATCTCTCGGCGGCCGTCGATAACCTGACGCCGCTCGGCATCCTCACCGTCGCTTCGGCGGGCAACTCGGCCGATAAGCCCTACATCGTCGGGACGCCCTCGGCGGCGCGCACGGCGTTGTCGGTGGCGCAGACGGAGGTGCCTTCGTCGCTGCTGCCTATTCTCGAGGTGACGGCGCCGGCCGCCATTGCCGGCGAGTACCCGGCGGTCTTCCAGCCCTGGTCGGTGCTGCCGACGAGCGTGATCGAAGGGCCGGTGCAATACGGCGACGGTGCGGGCGGCAACCTGCTCGGCTGCGATCCGTTCACGCCCGGCTCGCTCACCGGCACGATTGTGCTGGTTGATCGCGGTGTATGTGGCTTCAGTATCAAGATCAGCAATATCGCTGCTGCCGGCGGCGTGGCCGGTATGATCGGCCTGGTGGCGCCGGGCGAGCCGTTTGCCGGCGGCTTCGGCGGTGGTGAACCGTCGATCCCGGGTTTCATGATCAGTCAGGCTGATGCGGATGCGCTCAAGAGTGGCCTGGACGCTGGCGTGACCATGCGCATCGACCCAGCCACCTGGGCGCCGCTGGTCGGCACGATGGTCGGCTCGTCGTCGCGCGGGCCGACGGCCGGGCAGCAGTTCCGCAACTTCAACGACCTGATGTTCGGGCAAATCATCAAGCCGGAGATCGGCGCCCCCGGCGCTGCGATCTCGGCCATCGCCGGCAGCGGCGTGGGAACCGGCCCCTTCGGCGGCACCTCGGGCGCCGCTCCGGTCGTTTCGGGCGCGGCGGCGCTGCTGATCAACGCCACAGCGGGCGAACTGTCGCCGCTGGAACTGAAGGCGCGCCTGATGAACACCGGCGAGACGACGATCTTCAACACCGCTGAGGTGCTGGGCGGCGTCCTTGCGCCGATCACCCGCATCGGCGGCGGCGAAGTACGGATCGACCGCGCGATTGCCGCACAGGCTTCCGTCTGGGAGCGGGTGAGCGGTAGCGGCAGTCTCTCATTCGGCTTCGTGAACGCCTTCCGGCCCCGGAACTTCGTCCAGCGCAGCCTCGCCTTGCGCAACTACGGCGACACGCCGATCACCTATCGGCTACAGCCGACCTTCCGCTACGCCGACGACGAACTGAACGGGGCTGTGCGCATCAGTGCGCCGACCAGCATCACGCTGCCGCCGGGCGGTGAGCGCTTCTTCAACGTGAGCCTCTATATCGACAACACGAAACTGCGCCCCTGGACGCTGAACTCCGGCACTACCGGCGCGGACGGCGATCTACTTACCCTGTTGGAGTACGACGGCTACCTGAACTTTGTCGATGTTTCCGGTAGCACGGCGAACAACCTCAGCATGCCCTGGCACGTGCTGCCGCGCCGCGCGGGGAATGTGCAGGGGCCGAACCAGGCCCGCGTCGATCAGCCGATTCGCTATACCAATCGTGGCGTTGGTGATGCCGAACTGTTGGCCTACTCGCTGCTCAGATCCAGTTCGGTTCAGGCGCAGTCCGGCATCGGCTCAAACAGCGAGATCATCGATTTCAAGCACGTTGGGTATGCCACCTACCCGGTGCCGGCGGGCTTCTGCTCGGATGAACCAGGGTATCTGCTGGAGTTCGCGATCAACAATGTTCGTCGCCAGAGCCACGCCAACCTGCCCGGCGTGATGATCGTCGATCTCGATACCGACGGCGACGGCGTCTTCGACTTCGAGGTCTTCACCTACGACGCCGACCTGGCCGGCCTGAGCGATGGGCGGAACCTGACCTGGGTGGCGAACCTGCGCACGGGCGACGCCGAGGCGTTCTTCTTCACCGGGCACCTGATGAATAGCGCGACGTTCACCATGCTACTGTGCGACATCCAGCTTTCTGACCCGGATCGTCCGGCGGAACTTGGCGGCCCGCTGGCGCCCCCGGCGATCGGCCAACCGATCAGTGCAACGTTCGTCGCGTTTGATGCGATTACCGGAACGGTCACCGACCTGATTGAGGATGTTACCTTTGCGCCCGGCGGTGAGCGTTACCTGGCCGAGATCGCCGGCGGCGGGATCGGTTTCGGGCTCATCCCTGGCGGCGAAAGCACGCAACTGACAATTCGCGATACCGGATCGCGCACGAATCCGACGGAACGGGGAGTGCTCGTTCTCAACGGCAGCGCTCCCGATGGGAACGAGGCGCGCGTGATTACCGTTCGCCGCTGAGGCCACGATGCAGGCGGCGGACAGCACGCGGCGGTGGGGAAATTCCCCGCCGCCGCGTTACTTTTTGCAGCACCTATCCCCGGCCCGCTGCCTCCTACAGCATTGCTCAGATGGCGCGAGCGCAGCGCGCCACCCGGTTCAGTGGCCCGCAGTGGCTCAATCATGGTGCTCAGTGCGCTAAGAACCTGGTTTACGGCATTTCACAGAGCCGGAACCGCCCGCTTGAATCAACGCGATAGTCGTAGCTTACATCGCCTACTTGCGCAACGATCCAGTAACCCTCAATCAGAACCTGGAGGTAGGCCATACCGGGTTCTGGGCAGCCGAGTGATCCATCGGGCCAGACGACGGCTTCCTCGCGCACCATGACAATGGCCGAGCGCTCTGCGCCGCTGCGCTGGATTACATCGGCAATGATCTGGTCGCGCAGGTCGGAAGGCGCTTCGCCGGTAATCGGCGGCGCGGCTTCCGGCGCCGGCACGCGGGTCGGCAATGGTCGGGCGGGCAGGGTTGGTTGCGGCGCCTGACCTGGGTCGTCCGGCTGGTTTGTTGGCGTCACAGGAACCTCCGTTTCGGTTGGCGCAATTGTTGCCGTTTGGGTCGCTGTCGGTGTAGCCGATGGCAGAGGCGTAGGGCTGGAGGTTGCGGTGGCCGCCGGCGGCTGGGTTGGCGTAATCGTGGCAGTTGCCGCGGCTATTTGAGTCGGCGCGACGCTAACGCCCGTGCTTCCGCAGGCGGTCAGTCCCAAAACGAGCAACACAGTTGGTGCGATTTGGCGCATGCTTTTCTCCCCTGTAAGCCACTTCTTGTTATGGTGACGCTACTGGGTCGCCATTGGTTCCGGCAGGCGGCAGGGCGATCCGCAGATGACGCAGATGACGCAGACAGGCGGCCCCTGTGGCGCTGGAGGGGTCGCCTGTACGGCGGCAGGACGCAGATGACGCAGCCAGGTTGCAGGGCGAATAATCGAATTGGTCCTTGGTCTTTGGTTACTGTTCGCCGAAGTCTTCGCGGCGGAGGCCGTGGTGCTGCATTTTGCGCCAGAGCGTGGTGCGGCTGATCCCGAGTTGGGCGGCGGTGCGCCCAAGGTGGCCGGCCAGTTTGCGTCCGGCGCGAATAATTGCGTCGCGTTCGATGAGGCCTTGATGGTCGGCGAGGCTGGGGAATTGCGGCAGGTCGATTGGCAATGCACCACGCCCGATCGTCGGTGGCAGATCGTCGATACTCAACACGCTCTTCTCGCTGCTCTGGATCAGGCGTTCCAGCGTGAGTTCCAGTTCACGCACATTGCCCGGCCAGGGGTAGGCGCGCAAAGCCTGAAGCGCGTCGGGGGCGAAAGCGATCGGGCGACCCGCGCGTTCGCCGAGCATCAGCAACATATGCCCGATCAGCAGCAAAAGATCATCACCGCGTGTGCGCAGGGGTGGAATATCGACGGTAAAGATGCTTAGCCGGGCGGCAAGATCGGCGCGGAAGCGGCCCTCGCTGATCAGATGTTCCAGATCGGTATTTCCGGTAACGATGATCCGCACATCAACTGGGATCGGGCGGGTGCTGCCGGTGCGCTGCATGCGGTGCATCTCGATCACACGCAGCAGTGCGGTTTGCAGATCGATCGGCAGGGTGTCAACTTCTTCGAGGTAAAGCGTACCGCTCTGCGCAAGTTCGATCTTGCCCGGTCGGCCGCCGAGCGCCGCCGGCTGTAAGGCGCCCTCAACACCGAAGAGTTCCTGCCCTAGTAATGGTCGCGGCACGGCACTACAGTTCACGCGCACAAATGGCCCGCCGGCGCGGCGACTGGCGTTGTGGATCGCCTGGGCCACTAGTTCTTTGCCCACGCCCGGCTCGCCGCGCAGCAGTACGCTGCCGGCGCCGTTGGCCGCAAGATGGGCGTGGTGCAGGGCCTGAACCATCGTCGGACTCTGGCCGATAATGTCGCGGAATGTGAACTGCGCCTGCGCGCCGACAACCTGTTGCACCAGGCGGTGAAAACTTTGCGCCGGGCGCAGGGTGATTAGGGCGCCAAGGTAACGCCGCCCGCTGTCCCAAACTGGGCGGATGCTGGTGAGCGCAGGCAGCGCCGCAACATGGCCCTGCCAGATCAACTCCTGATCGCTCAGTTCGGTGCGGCTTTGCAAGGCGCTCGCCACCGCTGTCGGCGGCACGAGCACCCGATCGAGCGCGTGGCCGGGGACGGCGCGCGGGTTGAGCCCGAGCAGTTCGGCAGCGCGGCGGTTGATCCGCCGAATATCGCCGTTCGCCCCAATAAAAATCAACCCCTCGCTGATCGTCTCCAGGGTTGCGTACAACTCGGCGAGCTGATCATTGGCGTCGGCCAGCAAATACTCGGCGCGGAGCTGATTATGCAGCGCCTGGGCGGCGGCGATGGCCAAACCCAGAGCATACGAATGGCCGGCGGGGCCAAGTGCGAGAATCGCCAACGCACCAAGCAGTTGGCCGTCGGCATCGAAGATTGGCGCAGCGGCGATAGTCAGCCGGCGCAGGCGCAGATTGTAGTGCTCGTCGCCGGTAGTTTGGAAAGGCTGCGCCTCGCGTAACGCCAGATCGACGGCATTCGTGCCGACACTGGACTCATTCAGATCAACGGGCGGTTGGAGCCCGCTGTTATGCGCGATCCGCACAACATCCTGGTCGCCTTCGAGGTCGATCAGCATCGCCCCGGCATCGGCGAGCAGCACTACAAAGCCGGGGCGATCGAGCAGTTGGTAGAGATCTTCAATCGAGGAGCGGGCCAGGGTGAGGAGGCGCTGTTGGGCCGGCGTAAGCGGGAGCGCCGCGCGCACGGGGAGCGTACCGCTCGGCAGGCCGAGCGCGCGGCAGCGTTCAAGCGAACGCAGAATTGGCGGGGCGGGGAGCGTGTTCACTACACGAACGCCGCTAACCCGGTGATCTCACGACCCACTACCAGCGTGTTGATCTCGTTGGTGCCTTCGTAGGTGTAGACCGCTTCCATGTCGGCGAAGTGGCGCGCCATGTGGTTTTCGAGCAGAATGCCGTTCCCGCCCATCACTTCGCGGCCCAAGGCCACAACCTGGCGGGCACGGGCAGCGCAAAACTGCTTCGCGAGCGAAGCCATCCCTTCGCTCACTTCGGCCGGATTTTCGTCGAGCAGGCGGCTGACTCGCCAGGCCATAAGCTGGGCGGCCGTCAGATCGCCGAGCATATGGACGAGCTTCTGCTGGATCAGTTGGAAGCCGCCGATTGGGCGGCCAAACTGCTCGCGCGTGCGCGCATAGTCGCGGGCCAGGTCGAAGGCAGCCATTGCGTGGCCGACAGCCTCCCAGGCAACACCGAAGCGCGTGGCTTTGAGGACCTGGGCTGTGTCGCGGAACGAACGCGCCAGCGGTAAGCGGTTGCTTTCGGGGATCGCGCAGTTGGTCAGCGTAATATCGGCGTTGAGCAGCGGGCGCTTGGCGATTTTACCGGTGATCAGTGTCGCCTCGAAGCCGGGCGTGCCCTTCTCAACCAGGAAACCGCCCATTTTGCCCGTCTCTTCGTCCTGTGCCCAGATCACCACCACGTCGGCAAAGGTTGCATTGCCGATCCAGCGCTTGGCGCCGTTCAGCACATAACGATCGCCCACGCGGCGGGCAGTGGTGCGAATATGCGAGGCATCGGAGCCGACATAAGGCTCGGTCAGGCCGAATGCACCGATCTGCTCCAGCCGCGCCATCGGCGGAAGCCAGCGCTGCTTCTGCTCTTCGGATCCACAGGTGGCGATGGCGCCCATCGCGAGGCCGCTTGTCACCCCGACGAACGTCTCAATGCTGCCGTCGCCGCGCGAGAGTTCAGCGGCCACAACCCCAACGGCTACCGCAGAGAGCTCCGGGCTGCCGTAGCCCTTGATCGTGCCGCCCACAATGCCCAGTTCAGCAAGTTTGGGGATCAGCTCGAAGGGGAATTCGGCGCGCTCCCAGTAGCCACTGATAATCGGGATGATCTCCTCGTCGCAAAACGTGCGCACCCGATCGCGCAATTCACGCTCCTGGGGTGTCAGTAGGGCGTCGAGTTGGTAAAAGTCCAGGCCGCGTTCGGTAGCGATCGTCATTGATATGCCTCCAATTCAACATAGGCCGGTTAAGAATGACGCAGTGCGTAATAAGTATACCACATTCGAACGGCCGTTGGACGTGGAGGATGCAGCAGATGTGCGGTGGGCGGCAAACGCGCTCCACGCCGCCCGCCCCACGCCCTGTAACAATACAGCAAATTACTACAGTAAATAGTATAAATGAACAGATGATCATCCTGGCATATTGACCATCGCAATGCTTTCGAGTACACTCCTCGTACTCTTTCACGTGCTATGCTCGGCCGTCGTTGTGGCTTGCATCTTTCCCGGACCGGAGCGCACATCAGTGCCGTCGCTACTTACTTTACATCATCGCCGTCGGCAGTACATTGCCGTTATCGGCGGCATGCTCCTCCTGCTGCTCAGCGTAAGCCTGCCGCCTGCACGCGCGGCTGATCGTGCGCCGGTCGGCCCGCCATTCCGCGTCTCCCCGCAGGATGCGCAAACCGATCAACGTCCGGCGGTGGCCATGGATGCCGCCGGCAATGCCGTTGTTGTCTGGCAAACCGGCGTTGACGCCCCAGATATTTACGCCCAACTACTTAGCGCAACCGGCACGCCGCGGGGTGCGGCCTTCCGGGTCAATAGCACGCTCACCGGCAGCCAACGCCGGCCCGCAGTGGCGATGGCGTCCGGCGGCGGGTTTGTTGTTACCTGGGATGGCACCGGTTTCGGTGATGGGCAGGGGATCTGGGCCCGCCGCTTTAATGCTGCCGGCAGCCCGCTCGGCAGTGATTTCCGCGTCAACGTAACCACCGCCGGTGAACAATTCAACCCGGCAATTGCGCTGCAACCGGGCGGCGCATTTGTGATCGCCTGGGAGGGCGCAGTGCCGAACGACGCCGCCGGGGTGGCCTTCCGGCGCTTCACGGCTACAGCGTTCCCGCGCGATCGCAGCGACCAAGTGCCCGACCCGACTCCGCCGCCGGCCTGTAGTACCCGCAGCGCGCCGAGTGTTGCGGTAACCCAAACTGGGGCGCTGGCTATCGCCTGGGAAGCTTACCGCTGCGATCTAACTCCTTTTGCCGAGACATTCAGCATCGATCTGCAACGCTATGCTGACGGCGGCACGCCACTCGGTACGCCAACGACTATCGTGGCAGTTACTACCGGCGCTGCAATAGGTGAGCCGGGCATTGCGTTTGCTGCCGACAACGGAATGGCGTTAACCTGGTCGCGCCGACCGCTTGGTGATGCACAGGCGCTGATCGAAGCGATCCGCCTGGACAGCACCGGCAACCCGGTCGCTCCCGCCGTTGTGGTGAGTGCCCTTCAGCCGGCACTGCGCTCGGGGCCGCAGGTGGTGATTGATGCTGACAATGTGGCGGTGATTGCCTGGGCGGATCAAAGCACCCGCAACGGTACAGCGCTCGGCGTAGCGGCGCGCCTGATCGATCAATCCGGCAATCTTTTCGGCGATCAGATTACGCCCGCCCTGAACACTTCGGCGCCGGTAACTACTAACCAGGTAGCTGTTGCGACGGCGCGAACGGGATTGAACGATCTCCTATTTGTGTGGGACACCCTGAATGGTGGCGGTAATGCAGCGCCGGCGGTGTATGCGCGGGCTTATCGCGAGCCTGGTGTTGTACTCACGCGAAGCAGTACGCTGCTGAACGCCGACGGCGCCGCAGTTGATCTGAGCGTTGCCCTAGCCACTGTGCCCAACGCAACCGTCCAGATTACTCTTGTACCGCGTGACGCACAGGTTCGGCTGGCCAATCTGGTGCCGGGAGCGGCGCTTACGCTGACGTTTACCCCGGCGACAGCTACCCAACCCCAGGTGATCGCCGTGCGCGCCGATGCCAACCCGGCCGGCAGCGCGATCCGCAGCGGCCTGATTGATGTACAGGCGTTCAGCAGCGATCCCGCCTACGCCAATCCAACGGCGCGCATCCTGATCGACGGCACCCCAGCAACAACAATCGTATTTACGATCCTCGACAATAGCGCGGCGCCGGGGCCATCCCCCACGCCTGATCCGGCGCTACCAACGCCGACTGAACCGCCGGAATTATTACCTTCCCCAACCCCAACCCCAACTGGGGAAGCCGAGGCCCCTCAACATCAGGTCTATCTCCCGCTGCTCAGGCGCTGAGCACAGCTTACACGCCAGCCCCCTGATCCGACGGCCTACTCTCGTACGGCCTATCATCGCAGCGCGTGCTATACTAATGCGCAAACAAGGCGCCACGTGGCGGATCATAGGGGCAAGCTGTCTATGAGCGAACGGTTGCGGACCTGGCTTGGCGACCTTCCATAGATGCGGCAATCGTTCTGCTCGCCGCTCTAGCGCTTTATCGCTCGGCCGCTTTATCGCTCTACCGCTTTGCGCTTTGCTCTAAGAGGACCTCCTGATGCAACGCCTCAATAATACTGCTAACGATCCGCCCACGGCGATTCAAGCGCTCCTTGATGATCAATTGCGCCGTACCTCGTTGCTTACCCAGTTGGCGATTGAGTTTCGCGAAACGCTTGATCAAACGACCGTCATCGGGCAGACGCTACGCGCTGTGACGATGCATCTGATGGCCGACGGCGTAAGTATTATCGTCGTTCGGCCCGATCTGACGCCGGATCTGGCCTTTAGCATGGCCGATGGAGTAGTGCAGCCGATGCCGGAAGCCCTCGCTGATGCCGTGATCGCTAAGGGGTTGGCCGGTTGGGTGATTCGCCACGGCAGTAGCGTAGCGCTCTCCGATGTTGCCCGCGATCGGCGCTGGCTGCAGTTCTCTGAATTGCATCGTGTCGGCAGTGTGATTGTCTTGCCCATCCGGCAGGCCAGTGCAACCCTTGGTGCGCTTACGGTGCATCGCGCTGTGCCCTATGGCTTTTCCAGCCACGATCTGATCCTGCTCGAAGGTGTGGCGGCGCAAATTGGCGTAGCGTTGAGCGCGGCCCGTCAGCAAGCCAGCGAACGGCAGCGGCGCGATCAGGCGATGGCGTTGCTGCAAATGAGCCAATACCTTAGCGCCGAGCGCTCGCCGGCTGAATTGGCCGGGATGATCCAGGAAAAAAGTGTCAGCGTCTTTGGGGCGCGATGTGGCCTGCTTTTTTTGATCGAGGAGCGCGCCGGACAGCCGACGTTGCGCGCTGTGCTGCCTAATGAGCCGCTGCCGATCGATCGTGCGTTGGTCGAACATGCCGGTGGCGCCGCGCGGATTGCCTGGACAGGTAATCGCATCCTCACCACTGCACCTGGGCCGGATCTTACCGGCGTGGCACTGCCGCTCGTGCATCAGGGCCGTGCGATCGGCGCGTTTGTGTTGATCCACGCCGGCACCAGCGGCTTCAGCGCAACAATCTGGTCGTTATTGACGATCTTTACCCATGTGCTGGCCGCCGCCTGCGCCAATATGGATCTGGTGCGCCGCCTGACGGCGCAAAAGCGGCTGCTCGAAGAACTGGTTGCCCAACGCACCCAACAGCTGAGCCACTCGCGCGATGCGCTGCGGGTTGTGTTCGATAGTCTGCCCGACGGCATTGTGCTGCTCGATGCTACTGAACATCTGGTGGCGGCAAATCGCATTTTTTGCGACGAGATTGTCGGTATTCCGCCGCCGGAAGTTGTCGGGCAGAGTTATTCAGCCGTCTGGCAGCTATTGGAACGCTCCGGCGCTGTGCGGGTACAACTCGACGACAGCGATCAGCCGCGCCGGCAACGGCTGGTCGTGCAACTGCATACAACCAATGGTGCGCGAACCTATCAGGTTGAGCGGATGGCGTTGCTCGGTGAGGGCGCGCAGATCGAGCAGTATCTTGAATATTGGCACCAGATTTCGCAGATGGATTGAGCGCCTGCGTACAATGGCGCGAGCGCAGTGAGCCACCCGGTTCACTAGCTTCAGGGCTCAATCATTTCGCTCAGTGCTCTAGACTGGAATCGCATGCATCGTCTCTCACGCGCCGCCCGGCTCTACCTTGTATACGCCGCACTGCTTACCTTCGGGTTGGCAGTTGCGGCGCTTCTGTTTAACCTGGCGTTGGTGGAGCTTGGTTATGATCAGCAGACAGTTGCCCTGCCGATCGTTGGCGAGCGTTCGTTACTCGGCGTGCTGAACAGTTTGCCCGTTGCTGTAGCGGCGCTGAGCAGTTTGCCGCTCTGGTATCTGGTGAGTGTGATCGGCCCGCGCCCGGCGCTGGTGATTGGCGCCATCCTGCATGCGGTCAGCCTGCTCGTGTTGGCGCTACGCCCGGAGCCGCTGCCGTTGCTGATTGGCGGCGCGTTGGGCGGCCCGGCGGCGGTACTGGTGCAAGTAAGCGCTGCGCCGTTAATGATGCGTCAGAGCACAAGCGCTGAACGCGATCTACTCTTTTCGCTTAACGCAGGGATCAACCTGGGTGTTGCGGGCATCGGCAGTTTGGTTGGCGGCTTGTTGCCCGGCGCACTGGCGGCATGGTTTGGCCTGGAGGCTGCGGCAGCGCTGCCGTATCGCGCGGCGTTCGTTGTCGCCGGCATCTGTGTGGCCCTGGCTGTTCTGCCGTTGCTGCTCCCGGCGGCCGGCGCACGGGTCGAACCAGAACAACCGCCCCCGCAGGGTGATCCCGCCGACATAGCCGACACAGCACTGCGGCCGGCCGAGCCTGCGCGCCGGAACTGGCGCACGCTGTTCTACGCCTTTACGCCCGCCGCCAACGGGCCACAGGCAGCGTTACGCGCCTGGATCGGCGCCTTACGCTTTATGGTCTCGCCGTTGCTGATCTCCATCGGCGCAGCGCTCCTCATCCCCTTCCTGAACCTGTATTTCCGCCAGCGTTTTGGGGCGCCAGATGCCCAACTCGGGCTGATCTTTGCGGCGATCGGCGTGTTTACCGGGTTGGCTACGCTTGGTGCGCCACTGATCTCGGCGCGGTTGGGTAAAATGGGCAGCGTGATATTAACCCAGGCCCTGGCTGTGCCCTGCCTGCTGTTACTTGGCATGGCGCCGACGCTCGGGTTAGCGGTATCGGTCGCGCTGGCCCGCGGTGCGCTGATGAATATGGCCTCGCCGCTGTACGACGCCTACGCCATGGAGCGCAGCCCGGCGGCGGCACGCCCGGTTGTGATTGGCCTGATCAACGGCGCCTTCTCGGCAGGCTATATCGTTGGGCCGACGATCAGCGCCGAAGTGCAGCGCACGGTTGGCTTTGGGCCGCTCTTTGTGGCCACAGCGTTCTGCTATACGCTGGCGGTGATCGCCAACGCCCTGCTCTTCCTGCGCCGCGCCCCACGCAAGAACGCGGTATACTAATTTTCTGTGTGACGAGTAATGTAACTGAAACCAAGCTTTGTTATGCATAAAACCGTTTTCCTGACTCTGACGCTAATCGTCACCCTGGCGGCGTGTAGCGCTGGTACGCCTACACCTACCACCGCTCCCCGCGAACCGACAGCCGCTTTGCTCGAACCGACAGCCGCTTTGCTCGAACCGACAGCCGCTTTGCTCGAACCGACAGCCGCTTTGCTCGAACCGACGACTGCTCCGCTTGGGCCGGTCGCCCCCACTACCGGTCGCCCCGCCGCACCATTGCCAGCTCCGCTCTATACGCTGGATCAAGGCCAGATTTTTCGGATCGAAGTTGACGGCCTGACGCGCACGCGGCTGACTGATGAGCGCACCGAGATCGATGCTTTTCCGCCGATCGCCACCTTTACGGTGGGGCCTGCCGGCGCCCTGGCTTATATTGTTGGTGATCTGGAAGCCGATCGGCTGGTCATTACCGGGTCTGATGGGGCCGATCCGCTGATCCGTTATAACGAGGTGAACCACGAGTTGAGTGATCTGGCATGGTCGCCCGATGGCACAAGCCTCGTTTTGCGCCTGCTCAACAATCGGCAACCGCCTGATCTTGCCAGCGGCATGTATCGCATCAGACTGGACGATGGCGCACTGGAATTGCTTGTCGCCGACGATCCCGTGGACGATTTAGTAAACCCGGCGCCCAATCTGGCCGCGTATCGCCCGTTCGCCTGGTCGCCCGACGGCACGCATCTGCTCGTCGAAGTCTATTCGCCGTTCTACTTCACCTGTAGTCTGGGCTTTCTGCCCGCAGCCGGCGGGGCGGTAACCCGGTTGGAACTGCCTACGGATACGGAAGTCTACTGCGGCGAAGCGACCTGGGCGCCGGATAGCGCGAGCATTCTGTTTATGGCCGGCCCCGAGAATGGCCCAACAATCTGGCGCGCAATGCTTGCCGATGCTGCAACTGCGCCGCTCACTCCGGAGCTTGGCCTCGCACGGGCGCCGCTGGCCCTCGCCGCAGGGGCAGCGCGGATGCTTACCGTTGAACTGAATGAAACCACCAGTCCTAGCTTCACCATGGCGGAGTTTAGCGATCCGGCAAACCCATTGCGCAGCTTGCGTCCGGCGACAAACGACCTGCCGAATATTATGCTCTGGGCACCGAATGGCGCGGGGGCTGCGGCGTTGCTTCAGTCGCCGGAGAATCAGGTGAGCCTGCGTTGGTTGCCTGCTGATGGTAGTGAGTCGGTGAGTTTGCCGGCCACCCGCACAGGCGTAACGGAACTGCGCTGGGGCGGCGGAGAATGATCACGGTGAGCGGGTGAGCGGGTGAGTTTACGCTTTACCGCTTAACCGCAGTGTTGCGGAGGGAGGGCGGCTGTGCGCGTTGTTGTGCTCTATAGCGTCACGATGATCATCGAGATGATTAGCGTTATCGTACGCTTGCTGCTGGTGAGTGCCGTTGCGATGCTGTTCGTCGGGCGTGAGTGGGGGCTGGCGCTTGGCGCTCTGGCCGGCTTCGGGCCGGTGCTGGCCTCGCTGATTGTGCTGACCGGTGTGCCGAGCGGACACGGCGCGGTGCGGCGCAGTTTGCGGGCGCGCCCACTAACGCCGAGCGAACAAGAGCGCCTTGAGCACGCGCTGCAGCCCATCCGTGCCCAGGGTATTCCGCTGCCCCAACGCATCTTTACCGTCCCCGAACCGGGTCTGAATGCCGCCGTCTCCGGGCGGACGCTCTACATTTTTCAAGATCTCTACACCAGCCGTTACCTGCCCGGCATTATCGCCCACGAACTTGGTCACTACCATAGCCTCGATGGGCGCATGTTACTGGCCCTACGCAGCCTGACGGTGCCGGGCGGGTTCCTGGTGGTCTTTGGGTTGCTCCAGCTTTTACGCTGGCTGGCTTATGGCGCCAGCATGGTGCTCAGCGCACTGCTGATGGCCCTTTTTATGCTGTTCCGCTTGCGCCTTGCCGGTGTCGTGTCGGCAGTGTTCGGCATTGTGATGACGTTGTTGCGCATGCTGATCATCTTTGCCGTCGGCGGTGTCGGCCCGGCGCTGCTCGGCTCGTTCTGGCGTAACCATTTTATCGAGCGCGAATATGCGGCCGATGCCTACGCGGCGCGCCTGGGGTATGCTGCGGATCTGATCGCCTTTTTTGAGCGGCACGTGCTGACCGATGTCAGTATTCCCTGGTACGAACAGCCGACCCACCCGTCTTCGAGTCGGCGGATCGCCAATTTGCGTAATGTCGCAGCTACGCAAACGCCGCGTCCGGCTTCGTCACGCAGTGCTGCTGCGGGGTATGTTGCGGCCGAGGAACCCGCGCTTGGTGCTGTTCATGTTGCGCCAACGCCAGGCGCAGCACCCTATGCGGCGCGTCCGCCGCTGGCCGGGTATCTTCCAGCAGTAGCCGCCGGCCTGATTACGCTCGTGGTGCTCGGCGCTGTGCTGATGTTGAACTTGCAAACCGGCGCTGCCTTGCCAGGTACGCTCCCTACCCCTGGGCCGACGCCGACGCTGGGCCTACCCGGACTCTAATCTGGCGTTCTCGATTTGGGCCTCCAGCCATGCCCTGAGGCTGCCTGTTGAGCCAGGAATTAGCGGCAGGGCGGCGACCCCGCTCAGGTAGCTTTCGGCAGGACCGCTGCCGGGGAAGAGGATTGCTGTGCCGCATACGCTGCGCTGCCCATTGGCCAACCCGATGCTGCCTAAATAACTGTAAGCGTCGGCGAGGGCGGCTTCGGGCACGCCGCCGGTTGCATCGAGGCGGTATTTAGCGTCGAGGATGGCGAGCAGCGGGGCTGCTGCGGGCCGGGTGATGCTGAGCGCCAGATCGGGGATGCGCGTATGTCGATCGAGTGAACCGAGCCGATCACGCTGCGGCTTGGGCCGGTAACGCGGCTGATACCAGAGCGCGGCCTGGGCGCCGTTGGGCAGTTCCAGCGTTACCAGCGGTTTATCCGTGGGCAAGCTGAGCAACCAATCGGCAGGGGCGTCGGCAGGCTGCGGGGCGAGCAAATGCTGACTCACGACGCGCCAATCGGGCATGCGCAGCAATGCAGTGGCCACAGCCAGCACGCACCAGCGCTCATACAATAGCGGCAACTCGGCGACGGGCAGTTCCAGTGTCGTGTCGGTCCAAGCCAGTTCAGGGCGTCGACGCAGGTTCTGCCACATGCGGAACACAACCCGATAGTCGGCGTCGCGCTGGAGCCGCGGTGTCGGCCCGCGATACTGTTCCAACGGCGCAATGCCGGCGAGCGCAGGCAGCGCACGTAAGCTGCGCACCTGGGCCTGGGCTTCGGCGAGCGCAGTTGCGGCTGAAGGCGGCAGGTGCGGGGTGCCGAGGAGTTGATCCATCCGGCGGGTGAGCACGGCCAGCGTGCGTTGCACGAAGCGCAGTTCATAGCTGTCGTGGGTGGGGGTGGATTGCTGCTCAGGGATCGTGCGCAGGTGCGCTGCGCTGATTGGCGCATCAGGATCGGGCGGCACTTCGTCGGCGAGCTCCAGGCGGGTTGCACCGAGGCGACTAAGATCGCGGGCCTGGCCGGGATCAACCGGGGCGATTGTTGGCCGGGTGCGTTCAGGCGGGCGGCGGGCGATCCGTTGCACCGCGACGGCGAAGCGCTCAAGTTCCGGGCCGGTAAGCACGGCCAGCGCTTCAGCAGGTGTTTGCGGCGTTGGTTCGGACGGGCGCGGCAGTGTCGCCGGGGTTGCACCGCCGCCCAGCGCCAGCACCAGATGGCGACTCAGCGCCTGCAAATCGGCCAGCAAGGCCGCGTAGCGCTCAGTGTCCAGCTTGCGCGGGCGCACGTCCAGCGTATGCGTCTGGAGGCGGGTCCCGCCGTCCGGCCACTGCGCCCGCAATTCGACTAGAAAAACGCCCGCCGCGCCCGATGCACTCCAACGCCAGCGCCACATGCTGTCGCCGGGGCGCAAGAACGGCTCCAACAGTTCGCCGCCAATACACACTTCCAGGGTTGCCCCGGCGAGCGGCGCACAGGCCAACTCGACTGGCGCATACTCTTCGAGAACGACAGTTAGTGCTTCATCGAATGATAACGTGGCGTTAGGGAAATTCACATGTTACTCAGACGGTGTCACGTCGGACGGTCGGGGGACATGGAAAACCACCGAACTGCCGGCATTCTGACTGACGGCGAGCAGGGTGCGGAGCTGAAGCAACGAAGGATTGTTGTCGAGCATACGCGCTGCATTGGCCAGATTGCGCAGGGCGGCGCTCTCGCCGCGTGCCCGTTCCAGCGCAGCCTGGCCTTCTTTTTGGGCTGCGACCACTTGTGCAAAAACGCGCTTTAATTCACCCGGCAGCGTAATGTCTTTGATCTGGACGCTTTGCAATGCTAAACCCAGTGCTGCGGCCTGCGGCGTTGTTTGCGCGTGTACGGCTGAACCGATCTGCTGGCGACCGGCGAGCAGTTGGTCGAGCGGGAGGCTGCTGACTGCATCGCGCAACGCTAATTGCACCGCGAGGTAGAGGGCTTCGTGGGTGTTCTGACTGGCATGCACAGAAATATACGGGTCGGCGATTGCGTACGTAGCTGCCACGCTGATGCGGAGTGCAACTGCGTCGGCGCTGAGGATTTCTTGACTTGCTACCGTTACGGTGCGTGGGCGGACATCCAGGCGCACAATGCTGGTTGAGGATGGAAAAAACCAATGTGCGCCGGGTTCGAGCACCCGCTCAAAGCGCCCATTCCGGTACAGCAGGCCGCGCTCATAGTCAAATAAGATGATTTTACGAAGCATGCTCACGTCCTTACGGCACGGAATGCATGAGCCCTGCCTAAGCTGATTCGATTGCCTGTACGATAGCCACACGCCGGCAGCGGCGCAATTGTTGTGCGGAGGTTTGAACCTGCAAGGCACGCCAACTGTTGCCCGCGGGCCGCCGCTGCCGGCATGTGATGGTGGGAGTCGAACCCGGCCATTGCCAGGGGAGCGCTCATCCGCAATCCAGGGCAGCACGCCGCCCTGTTCGCTCGCCAGCTCCCGGCGCCATGATACCATGCGGCGCCGGTAATAGGTAAGGGGGTTGATAAAACGACCGAATCGTGGCATGGTGCATGGTGGTGAGGGGAGGAATCATCAGATCATCCGATGATTCCTCCTGTATCTACCGATCTCCGTGTTCCTGCCGCCTGCCTGTAGCGTCACCTTCCAATGTACAGCGTTGAGTACAGCGACGTACACCGCAGCGCAGTTGGGCCGCGACACCGACTTGCTAAGCCTGAACGGGAACCTGGGCGTAAACGCAACAGCCGCACTGCCCAGCCTCAGCAGGCCGACGGCAGGGCAGTGCGCAATCCAATGTAGGAAGGAAAGCCTATGCAGCCGAATGAATCGCACGACACGACTGGCCGACCGGTTGGCCATTCTGGGAAGACTTCGCGACGACCGCGCTATGTATGGATCTGGCTCGTCCTTTGTGCGCTGCTCCTGGCGCCGCTGGCCGATCTCACCCACGATGAGGCGTTGGGGGCGGCTCGTCGGGCCTTGCCGTCCGAGGCAACGCTGGCTCAGTTTGAGCCGAACGACAACGTCACCGACCCGATGATCCTACCGGAGCCCGCAGCCGACCTGCCGCCCGCGCGCGCGTCGGTGCGCACCAATCTGGTGTTCGGGTCGTTGCAGCCACCGGGGTATGCCGAGCGCCTGTACCTGCCGATGATCCGCACCGGCGGCGCCGCGCCCACGGTTGCGCGGGCCGCCCAGGATCCCCAACCTGCCCCCGCCCAGCGCGATGATCCGCGCCGTGGAAGCTGCCCTGCCGCGCCGCCGTGGGTGTCGCAGCACGGCATGAGCGAGAGCTTCTACGCCGAGGAGGATACCTGGGCCGAGGCGGGCTTCCGCCCAATTTCGGTCAGCGCCAACGGCAGCGGCGCCGCGGCGCGTTTCAGCGTGTTGTGGATCAGAGACGGTGCCTATCCGAATGCCTGGCGCCTGCGCCATGGCATGCCCGAGGCCCTCTACCAGCAACGGCTTGTCGACTATGCAACCGAAGGCTATCGCCCGATCGCCGTCGATGTCTACGGCACGGAAGCCAACCCGCTGTATATCGCCATCTGGGTGCGCGACGACCTGCCCTTTACAGCTTTCGTCAACGAGTCCGAGACGGACACCGGGACGATCATCGATCAGAACTGGGAGCAAGGCTTCCGCATGCTGTGGATCACCGGGCACTCGGGCGACGCAGTGGCGCGCTATAGCGGCATCTTCGTGCAAGACGGCATGCCGGACGCGGTTCAGTATGGCATGAGCGCTGACGGCCTGAATGACATTGTCGGGCCAGACCTTACCGCCCAGAATTACCGCATGATCCGGCTCAGCACCTACGAGGTGGCCGGCCAGGTGCGCTACGCCGGGGTCTGGGTGCGTGACCCGGCGGCGTGCGGCAGCGTGCGCTGGGAGGCCTTCCCCGCGCATTCCTCGACCGAATACCAGATCAAGGCCAGCGCTCAGATCAATTTCA